>JAHDFV010000191.1 GCA_020627985.1 Saprospiraceae bacterium | reverse complement strand
CCTTTCATAGCTTCGTTGGCTCTCAATGGAGGTAAACCAGCATTTTGTCTGATTTGGCTTTTCAAAGCATTCAAATCAATTCGTTCAGATTTAATTTCTATAGATTGGATTATTTTTTTAAGCTGCCGTTCAATTTTTCGTTCATCATTTCCGTTCGTTTGAGGTACATATAAAGACAGAATTTGATCAGCACATACTATTGAAAAATATTGCTCTTTACTCACGGTTTTACTAGATGGGTTCTTTACATCTTTCAGACTTGGGCTTTCAAAAAACCAATGTAAAAAGGAAACGTCCCCTGCATTATATTTTGCTTCTATCTCTATAGAACTATTGGTATTCTTTTCAATAAACTTCTTTTCAGCAGCCATAAATTTATTCAATTTATCTTCTTCAGAATCAATCGTTTCAATACCATATTTAGATGTTGGTGCATTAAATAATTGAAGCACATAATCATCTATAACGTAAGTAATAATTTTACTCGCTCTTGGTCTAACCCAGCCTTGATTGATGTGTATATTAAAAAAGCTATTCTTTTCATTAAATACTTGTAGAAAACCTTCTTTTGTCTTTATAGCTCCGCTCATATAATTCATATGTTGCTTCACTTCTCCTTTTTTATAAATTCTTTTTTCTAAAAGAATTCCTTTTTTAGACCAGACGAACTCTTCACCTTCTTCATATCCTCTGATGTATTTTGTCTCCGTTTTTTTCTTTCCATTTTTGTGAAAGAGAATTAATGTTCCACTCGGTTGTCCATCTTCATAATCAGCATCCATTTTAATTGAACCATCCATATAATACTGTTTGACTTTACCATGTGCCAATCCTGATTTATATTCAATAGTTTGATCTTTTGCACCATCTTTAAAAAACCATTTATGCACTCCCTCTTCTCTTCCTGATACATATTTTCCTACGGATTGAATTTCTTCATTTTCATAATACTCAGTACAAGAACCTGTAGCAAGCCCCTCACTATCATAATTTACTTCTAGCTTCTTCGCTCCTGTTGGATAAAAATGAATTTCCTTACCTGTTTTAACACCATTTTTATAATTAACTATAGAAGCTTTCTCTCCTGTTTCATGCCAAATGGTAACTTTTCCTTCCAGCTTCCCATTTTTGAATTCTGCTCTATGTCGTTTTTTTCCATTTTTATAATCTTCAAAAGCTACTCCAGTAAAAGCTTCAATATGATTTTTTTGATAATATTTTCCATCTCGCTGTAAATCTAAGCTAGACAAAGGCGCTTTTTGAGCAAAACTGTTAAATCCTAAAAATATAAATCCAATAAAAAATAAGTAGTATCGCATTTCGATTATCATTTTTCTTCTTGTTTACTAACTGATTTTAAACGACAAAATTGTATAAAGTATTGATGGCTAAAATTAAAATTGAGTTAACTTCGCAACTCTTTAAGCTACAAATTTAAAATTCTAATTGAATGTCAAAGCAATTAATTGAATGTGTTCCTAATTTTAGTGAAGGTAAGGATATGACAATCATCCGCCAAATCACTGACGAAATTGAATCTGTCGAAGGCGTAAAACTTTTAGATGTTGATCCAGGAAAAGCAACGAATAGAACCGTTGTTACTTTTGTGGGCGAACCCAATGTCGTCATTGAAGCTGCTTTTAAAGCAATTAAAAAAGCTAGCGAAATTATTGACATGAGTAAACATAAAGGTGAACACCCTAGAATGGGTGCAACTGATGTTTGTCCTCTTATTCCTATCTCAGGAATTACCATGAAAGAAACAGCAGAATGGGCGCATAAATTAGCTGAAAACGTTGGACAACATTTAGATATACCTATTTATATGTATGAAGCAGCTGCAACCAGCCCAGAAAGAGAAAATCTAGCAACAGTTCGTGCAGGTGAATATGAAGGATTGCCTGAAAAATTATCCAATTCAGAATGGAAACCAGATTATGGCCCCGCTCAATTTAATCCACAATCGGGAGCTACTGCAATTGGTGCTAGAGATTTTTTAATTGCATATAATGTCAATCTTAATACCACTTCCGTTCGTAGAGCAAATTCTATAGCTTTTGATATCAGAGAAAAAGGAAGATTAAAGCGAAAAGGAAATCCAATAACGGGTACTGTAGTCAACGATAAAAAAGGTAACCCGCTAAGAATTCCTGGTAGTTGTAAATCAGTAAAAGCCATTGGTTGGTTTATTGAAGAATATGGCGTTGCTCAAATCTCTATGAATTTGACGAACATTAAAGACACTCCACTTCATAAAGCATTTGAAGAATGTAATAAGAGTGCAATATCTAGAGGTATGCGGGTAACTGGCTCAGAATTAGTAGGTTTAGTTCCATTAAAAGTAATGTTAGAAACTGGACGTTATTTTCTTCAAAAGCAAAATAGATCTCTGGGGGTCAGTGAAAGTGAAATCATAAAAATTGCGATTAAATCATTAGGATTAGATGAGCTAGGCGAATTTGATCCTCAGAAAAAGATCATAGAATACCAATTAGAATCTAAAGATAGTAGACCATTAATTTCTATGGATTTAGCTTCTTTTGCTGATGAAACTACATCAGAAAGTCCTGCTCCAGGAGGAGGTTCTATTTCTGCATACATGGGTGCTTTAGGTGCTTCATTAGGTGGAATGGTTGCCAATTTATCTGCTCATAAAAGAGGTTGGGATGATCGTTGGGAAGAATTTTCAAAATGGGCGGTTGTTGCTCAAGAATTAAAAGATGAATTACTTCATTTAGTTGATGAAGACACTGCTTCTTTCAATCATGTATTAGCTGCCATAAGATTACCAAAAGGGACAGAAGAAGAAAAAGAAGTTAGAAAAGAAGCGATTCAAAATGCGACTAAATATGCAACTGAAGTTCCTTATCAAGTCATGGAAACTTCTTCTAAAGTTTTTGAATTGTGTAAAGCTATGGCAGAAACAGGAAACCCAAATTCAGTTTCAGACGCAGGTGTAGGTGCTTTGTGTGCTAGAGCCGCAATTCATGGTGCTTTTTTGAATGTTAAAATCAATGCTTCTGGTATCCAAGATAAATCCTTTGTAAAAAGTATTTTATCTAAAGGAAAAAAATTAGCTTCTTCTGCTAATTCAAGTGAAAAAGAAATTATTAAAATCGTAGAAAGTAAATTATAATGATTAACACTCAAGTCAAATTAGCTAAAAGACCTGTCGGGCTACCCGATGCTTCTATTTGGTCAATTGAAAAAAATGATATTCCTGATTTAAAAGAAGGAGAAATTCTAATACAAATCGAATATATTTCATTAGATCCTGCCATGAGAGGTTGGTTAAATGATGCCCGCTCTTATATTCCTCCAGTTCAAATCGGTGAAGTCATGCGAGCAGGTGCAGTAGGAAAAGTGATTCGATCCAATCAAGGAAGATTTGAGATTGGTTCTTATGTTTATGGTACGGGTGGAGTACAACAATATATTGCAACAGATGGCAAAGGATGGTTCAATGTTGATCCAGCATTAGCACCCTTACCCATGTATTTAGGAACATTAGGCATGCCTGGATTTACTGCTTATTTTGGATTATTAAATGTGGGAAAACCAAAAGAAGGCGATACTGTCTTGGTATCTGGTGCTGCAGGAGCTGTAGGTAGTATTGTAGGACAAATTGCAAAATTAAAAGGATGCAAAGTCATTGGAATAGCTGGTGGTTCAGAAAAATGTAAATACATCGTAGAAGAATTAGGCTTTGATGCGGCCATCGATTATAAAAACGAAGATGTTAAGCTGGGTATAAAAACACATTGTCCAAAAGGAATTGATGTTTATTTTGATAATGTAGGCGGTGAAATTTTAGATTTGGCTTTAGGTCGTTTAGCAATGAAGGCAAGAATTGTAATTTGTGGAGCAATTTCTCAATATAATAACACTACAGCAGTAAAAGGACCTTCTAATTATTTATCCCTTCTAGTGAATAGAGCAACCATGCAAGGTTTTGTTGTTTTTGATTACACGAAAGATTATGGCATAGCTGCTCAAGAAATGGCAAGCTGGATTCAACAGGGAAAATTAATATCTAAAGAACATATTGAATTAGGTATTGAAAATTTCCATGAAACATTTTTGAAATTATTCAGTGGTAAAAAGAAAGGAAAATTGGTTTTAAAAGTCAGTGAGTAAAGCCTTTTTTTAACATTTTGATGTACAAAAAGGGACATAATTGATTAATATTAAAGAATTAACCTTTCCTTACTATTAGAAATCATCAAAATTATTCCTTAAATTGTATATTGTGTATACTATACTTATAAATTAGCATAATTATGAAAAAAATACTTATCTACATCCTTTCATTTAGCTTTGTAATGTTTTTAGGAATCAATGATATTTCAGCTCAAAAAGCTAAAACTTCAAAAGGCTCAGAAATTTCAATTGAAGATAGAATAGAACGATCTTTTAAAGCTTGGAGTAAAAGATTACACTTAAGTCCAGAGCAACAATTGAAAGTTAAACCTTTATTTTCAAACTACATGAACCGTATGTATTCTGTACGTATTTCAAAAGAACTTTCTTTAGAAGAAAAAAAGGAAAAAGGAGCAATATTAAGAAAAGAACTAGAAGTTGAATTTTCAAAACTTCTTACAGATAAACAAAAACCCCTTTTTGAGAGTAAAAAACGTAAATCAAAATAATATTAATTACACACGTAATTAGTTTAAATACATTTCATTAAAGCCGAATCTAAATATGTAGATTCGGCTTTTTTTTATTTTAAATTTTTAAGGTATTAGAAAAAAGGAATATTTTTTGCATGAATAATGATACAAACACTTTAAAACTTTGAAAATCATTCTTCATGAAAAAACTAATACTTTCATCATTTACCTTCACTTTTGTATTTTTGATCGTTTCATTCAATGTTTCTTTTGGTCAAATTGAAGAATTCACAGCTAAAGGAGGAAATACTGAAATAATCCAAAAAAAATCATCGTTAGATGAACAAGCAGAACAATTTTCAATTCGGATAGGAAATCTTCTTAAATTATCAGAAAAACAAATAAAGGAAATCACTAAATTTAGATTAGTCTATTTAAAAGAATTAGAAAAAGCGAAATACAATAAGAAATTGTCTAAAGAGAATTTCTCATTAACTGTAAAGAAATTACAAGAAGAATATGATCATAAATTTAGTAACGTTTTAACCAGTAGCCAGAAAAATAAAATAATGAGGCGAGAATTTACACATTGATTAAATTCATAGATCATCAAAATCCGAAGTATATCCATTTCGGATTTTTTATTGAAATGATCTTAATTCATGAAATATTTAATTTTCTGTTATATTTACTGATCAAGACTAAAATGTGTCAAACTATGCTTAAAAACCCTCTTTGGCTTTTCTCTTTGCTATTTATTTTTGCTTTCTCTAATCCAAATTCAGACAAAGATTATCCACAAGATTATTTTGGTTCTCCTGTAGGGCATACACCATATATTTCAGGAACATTTGGAGAATTGCGACCCAATCATTTTCATTCGGGCATAGATATTAAATCAAAATCAGGAAAAATAGGCGACCCATTATTCGCCACTGCTTCAGGGACAGTATCCCGTTTAAAAGTACAAGCCAGTGGCTACGGAAAAGCCATTTATATTGATCATCCGAATGGATACACTACCGTTTATGCCCATCTACATAAATTTCCAAAAGAAATTGAAGCCTATATCAAAACGCAACAACATGAAAGAGAATCATTTTTTGTAGACCTAAATGTACCTTTTGGAACATTTGATTTTGAGAAAGGTGAAGTAGTTGGGATTATGGGAAATACGGGGAGATCATCTGGTCCGCATATACATTATGAAATAAGAAATACTGCAACGGAAGAACCCATTAATCCACTCTTATTTGGATTTAAAATCAAAGATAATATTGCACCAAAACTGCATCAAATTAAAGTTTATGCATTAAATGACAAACATGAACATACCGATGGTTTTGTAAAAAATGTAGTAAAAGGGAAAAGCGGTATTTATTATGTTGGAGGAGATACTTTGACTGTTGATAGTTGGAGAATGGGTATCGGAGTAAAAGCATATGATCATATGAATGGCACTTCCAATTGGAATGGAGTATATGCCATTGAAACTTATGTAGATGATTTTTTAATCCATAAAACTGAATTCGAAAAATTCCATTTTGACAATACTCGTTACATTAATTCTCATACTGATCATAGAGAAAAGTTATTAAATAAAGCTTGGTTTAATCGTTGTTACCGAATGCCTGGGAATGATATACCCATGTATCCTACTTTAGAAAATGATGGCGTATTTCCAGTAAGTACTCAAGCTAAAAAAGTAACTATTAAAGTAAGTGATGCAAATAAAAATGTCTCTACTTTAATCTTTTGGGTTAAGCGCAAAGAACAAGTTAAAGAACCCGAATCTGAATTATTCAATTACATCTTACCTTTCAACGAAGAAAATAATATTATTCGTGAAGATTTCTTTTTAAAGTTTCCTCAAAATTCTTTTTATGAAAATCTATATTTAAAATATAGTTCATCACCAGATAGTTCTAATGAAACTTATTCTAATGCGCATCATGTACATGATGAAAAATTACCCATCCATAAATGGTACACCATTGGCATTAAAGCTAAAAATATCCCCGAAGAAAAAAAGGAAAAAGCTTTCATAGCGTTATGCGATGGCAATAAAAAACCTGTTAATCATGGAGGCAATTGGGAAGGGGAATACCTAGTAACAAAGGCAAGAGACTTAGGCGATTTTTGCATCATGTTAGATGAAAAACCACCCACAATTACACCCACGATTTTTAAATCTAATTTGAAAGGTTATTCTAAAATTCAATTTTCTTTAAAAGAAAATTTTAAAACATCTAGAAAATTAGATTCTTACACTTGGAAAGGTTTTATAGATGGAGAATGGGTTCTCTTTATACCGAATTCTAGCAAATCGGTCATTACTCATTATTTAGATAAAAATCTATCCGCCGGTCAACATAATTTCAGATTAGAAGTAAAAGACGACCGAGGTAATCTTTCTGTTTTTGAGAAAACTTTTACACGGTAATCTTGTTATCATTTGCATAAATTCAGTTTAACAAAGGAATAAGATGAAACATTTAAAAGTAGGTGATAAGGCACCTAAATTCTCAGGATTAAATCAAGATGAAAAAAAGATCTCATTATCTGATTTTAAAGGCAAAAAATTAATTTTATATTTTTATCCTAAAGACAATACACCAGGTTGCACCACTCAAGCTTGTAATTTGAGAGATAATTATAAGGCGATGCAAAAACAAGGATATGAAATCGTAGGTGTAAGTCCAGATCCTCCTCAAAAGCACAAAAAGTTTATTGATAAATTTGATTTGCCTTTTGATTTATTAGCCGATACAGAAAAAGAAGCTTTAAACGCATATGGGGTTT
>JAHDFV010000190.1 GCA_020627985.1 Saprospiraceae bacterium | reverse complement strand
TAAAGAAATAAAGGATTGGAATAAATAATGCTTTTTTCATGAAATCAGAATACGATTTGATTCTTCTACTTAAAAATGAACATTTATATTTAAATATTATTTTTATATTGATGTTTGGACTTAAAGCGCCTATTATTTTAATCAAACGAAATCAAATGAGATACAGTTTACTTTTTATAATATTAATTGTTTTTTCTTCCGTTATAAATGCTCAAGATATTGTTAGTAGCATTGAACATAACGGATTAAACCGATCATATCGATTGTTTATACCTTCATCTTATGTTGAGGGATCTACTTCAATGCCTTTAGTTTTTAACTTTCATGGACTTACCTCTCAGGCAGTAGAACAAGAGTTTTATACGAATATGAAACCGATAGCGGAAGCAGAAGGTTTTATTCTTTGTCATCCTGAAGGAATAGATAATTCATGGAATGTTGGATTCGGAGGATCTTCTGTAGATGATGTAGGATTTGTTAATGCTATGATTGATGAATTTCACACGACATATGATATTAACTTAAGAAGAGTATATTCAACAGGAATGTCGAATGGAGGGTATATGAGTTATTTATTGGCTTGTGATTTAACAGATAGAATTGCAGCGATAGCTTCTGTGACGGGATCAATGGTTCCTTTATCTGCTTCAAATTGTAATCCTACAAGACCTATTCCAGTAATGCAAATTCACGGTACAGCAGATCCGACAGTTCCTTATTTAGGAAGTAATTTTGCCTTAGCGCAAGAATCATTAGTGGATTGGTGGGTACAACATAATGCCTGTGATGCAGCTCCAGGAGTCATAGATATTCCAGATACAAATACGGATGATGGCTGTACTGCCGAATTGTTTGAATATAGTGGTTGTAATGAAGGAACAGCTGTTCAATTTTATAAAGTGACTGGAGGAGGACACACTTGGCCTGGAGCTGGTCTTTCTATTGGAGTTACAAACCAAGATTTTACTGCTAGTCAAGTAATTTGGGATTTTTTCAATCAATACGAATTGCCAGTAGAATTAGTTAAAGTAGATGTTTTAAATAATGATATTGAAATGAATGTTGCTCCCAATCCTTTTAAGGATGAATTGAATATTATAGTAGAAGGTCAAAAAATAGAATCTATTCAAATTTTTGATTTACTAGGAAAAGAAATATTAAATGTTCAAGGAAGTCAAGAAACGGTAATGTCTTTATCAACAAATAAAATTGAAACGGGTGCTTACATTTTGAAAGTAAAAATTGAAGGTGGAATTCTAACTCAAAAAATGATCAAACAATAAGAAAAAAGCATCATTTAAATTAAAAAGCCCTTGCATTTTAAGTGCAAGGGCTTTTTAATTAAAGGTTATCGCGAAAAGTTTTTTATGAGAGACGAATTAGAGATTTTTGGAAAAGACAAAGAAGGACTCGAAAAGCGTAGCCTTAGCTACGGTTGAGAGGGATGATGCAGTATTTTCCAAAAAAATCAATTTGTTCATAATCAATTATTCGTGATAACCTTTATTACATATTCTCAAGCAGCAATAAACTTAAATCAGGGTCAGCCATTATATTTTTTAAGGAAGAATTTCCTTTCATTAAATCAGTCGCCATGCCTAATCTTAAATCATTTGGAATGAAGTCCAATAACATAAATGATTTTATATTCTCAAAAGAAGAGGGTTCTATCTTAATATCATTCACTAAAAGATAATTCACTAATCGAGTACTTAATGTAGATAGCAAATCAATTCGTAAAGTAGATTGATTAACCATTTCCCAAAGCGGTTCTTTAATCTCTTGATCAAAACGCTGCGCATTTAAAATATCTGAAGGTGAAGGAAGTCTACCTAATTTGTCTCGAACAAAAGCAATAAAACTTGTTGCGGTTTCTTTATTTAAACAAGAATCCGCTAAGATCTGAACCATTCCTAATTCTTGCTCTAAATCTTCGATTTGTTCTATACTTTGGAAAAATTGTACCAAAGAACGAGGAGTCGATCTTTCTCCAGAATTTACAATTTCAGGATAAGTTAAAACGAAATTGATTCCTCTAGGATCTACTTTCGTTTTTTCCGCCCATTTTGCCCATTCTTTGACATCAAATCGCATCGTGATGTGCATCATTCTTGTGAGCATTGCATCATCTAATGGCGTGACAGAATAATCTCCACCATCAGGATTAGCCGTAAGGACAATATGCCATCCTTTAGGCAATGACCAACTGGTTAATTCTCCATTTTGAAGCAATTGCATGATCCCTCTTAAAATTCGATCGTCTGCTCGATTGACATCATCAATTAATAAAATACCTGGTCCTTCCGTTTGAGGAACCCATTCTGGTGGTGCAAAGGAAGTTTTACCATCTTTTACAGTAGGCATTCCAAGTAAATCGCCCATTTCTTCAAACTGAGCAGGAGCAATGTATGACCACTGGTATCCTTTTTCCTTAGCAAAAGCTTCTACTAATTCCGTTTTACCAATACCATGGAAACCCCAGATACAAATTGGAGTCTTCTTCCGATGTGAAGACTCCAATTTGTGATGATTCGATAGAATATGGGAAAGAAATAATTCTACTTCAGAAGCATAAGCTTCCGTTCCATAAAATATATAATGATGTTGTTGATTCAAAGCTTAATTATTTCCCTTCGTTTTGCTTTCTTAATTCCTCCAATAATTGATCAGCAGGTTTACCTAAATTATCTAGAGCAAATTGAGCAGATTTAGCAAATTCGTTGTTTGGATGTTTTTCTAAGAATGTAGTATAAATACTTTTTGCTTTATCTAAATTCTTTAACTCATTTTCATATAAATATCCAGTAAGGAAAAGAGCGGTTGGCGCTTTTTCATGATTGGGATAATCAGTATATAATTTTTCACAAGCAGTTGCTGCTTCTCGATACATTCTTACTGAATTTGCTATTTCATAGGTGTCATATAAATATGCTGGTGAATTAGGACTATCTGGTAGAATGCTTGCATGAAGTAAATATAAATCTACTAATTTTCTAGCCTTATTCGGATTAACTCTAGTTTGAGTAGAATCCATATAAATATCATTTTTGATAACATTAATTCGATCACCTAATGACGATTGACTTCTTAATTTATCTTTGGCTTTTGCTGCGTATTCATTAGAAGGGAAACCTTCTACTAAACCTTGGTAATACAAATCGGCTTGATCAGGTTGCCTAAATTTAGTAGCATATGTTTCCGCCATTAAATAGAGACTATTAGGAGTAGCTGTTGAAGAACCGTATTGCTTAATTCCTTCCGTTAAGTTTTGAATTGCTCCTCTAATATTATTCGCTTTCAATTGTTTGCTGGCAGCTCGATACATATACCTTCCATTCCATTCCGCATCTTCTGGGTTCTCTTTTGCATATTGCTGGTATTTGCTGACCAATTGATTTATATTTTCAAGTGATGGTGAAGCGTCAGCTGCTTTTTCTAGTTTAGTGATTTCACTAACTAATCCAGAATCCGATTGACAAGAGGCCATGAGTAAAATAATGCAGGATGATAGAAATATTATTTTTTTCATGTTAAACATTTTTATGAGTGCTTAGAAATTTGATTAATAGAATTAGATTGCAAAATTAAGCTACTTTTCTGATAATTAGGCATGAAAATGCATATTTGCTAGGTACAGAATGTATCCTTGATGTCTAAAATAAATTTAAAGCCTATGAAATCGCCTTTTTTATACATCCTTTTGATTTTTTTAACCCTGTCCTGTGGTAAGAAAAGCAACGATTTTATTCGAGAAGCTCAAGTAAAAAAAGAAGTGCCAAGTACACCATTAGTTTCAGGTTGCGAACGATGGGAGAATTATGTACCCAATACACAAAGATTAGAACTAAATCCTATTCGATATATAAAAGTCAATTTTCACATTATGCAGAGAGGAGATGGAACAGGTAATTTTGATAAAAAATTAGGTCGAGAATTTGTGAAAAATATTATGTTTCAAGCAAACAATACCTTGAATAATAATAATTCGAAAATGTTTTTACCTGAAGGGAATGACATACCTGTATTGCCGCAACGTTATCAATATGTTTTAACCCCAGATCCTAATATTAAAGGAGATGATGGCATTTATTTTCATCAAACAGATGAAGATTATTATATGGTTAGTACAGGTAAGAATAAAAATAATTATGATAAAAAATCGATTCAAAAATATATTGTTCAGAAAGATAAAGTATTGAATGTCTTTTTAATGGAGCACCATAAAGACAGTTTGAAATCAAAGAAATACAGTAAAAATGCAACTGGAATTGCGCTCGGATCTTCTGTGAAATTACTCGGGATGTATACGGATTACTTTAAAGAATCACCAGGTAAATTTCCTAAAGAATATCCTTTGAGAGAATGGTATCAAAGAGGTTTGTTAAATCATGAAATAGGACATGTTCTAGGTTTAGGGCATTCTTGGGTTAAACATGATAGATGTGATGATACTCCAGCTCATCCTAATTGCTGGAGCTTTGGAAAACCTCCTTGTGATAAAGTTTCGAATAATTTTATGGATTATAATACGTTTAGGGATGCGTGGACTCCTTGTCAGTTGGGTATTATACACAAGTATTTATCTAAGAAAGGTTCTAGGCAAAGAAAATTATTAGTCAAAGATTGGTGTAATTTAGATGTTTCCAAAAATATTAAAATTAATGGTTATGAAGTTTGGGAAGGAGCTAAAGATTTGAAGGGACATCTCATTTTAGGGAATAATGCAGAGTTGACGATTAGTTGTAGAGTTTCTATCCCGAAAGGAGGTAAAATCATAGTTTCGCCAGGAGCTAAGCTTATCGTTACGGGTAATGGAATTATTGAAAACGATTGTGGAGAAAATTGGGAGGGGATAGTAGTCCAAGAGAAAAGTAATAAAAAAGGAGAGGTCGTATTTGTAGGGAAACCAACGATTAATGGAATGAATTATCCATTGGATCGAAAATAATTATAAATCAAACCAATAATTGGCTTTAATCACAACATTCCAGTTTCTATTTTCAAAGGGTTCCGTTAAATAGTTGTTGGTGACGACGAAATATAAATCAGACATCGGAGCAATTCTCCATTGAAACCTAGTATTGATATTGAAGTTTGTACGCTGTGTATTGTATTGTAAGAACGTAGTCCAAAAGATATTTCTAGTAAATGAAATTTCTGCTTTGGTACCAATTAAAAACAAATTTGCACTACCATATTCTTCAGGGAAATCATAGAGGTTTTTATTGGTAAAGGTAAAACCAAATGAACCCCATTTTGAAGGTCGATAATTGACTTCAGTGTCAATTTTAAATTCTTTACCTAAGTATTTTTTGCCTATACCAATTTCAGCAGAGCCATTCAGTTTTTTTTGTTTACCAGTTTCATATTCTAAAGAAAATGCATTCTGGTGATAATTACCAGGGCTAAATGCATTATCTAAACCACTAAGGGTAAAATTATAAAAAAGTACAGGGTTGCTTTCTGTATATGTTGCTCTAAAAGTATTAGAATTTAATTGAGCCATTTCAAAACCGAGTTCAGAGATGTGTTCTTGGTAACCCCATTTGTCACCAGTAAATAGATCAAAGCCGAAGAAGGGCCCCATATAATCAATCTTGTCTGAATTTTTTAAGAAGAACCAATAATTACCATTGGTTCGTAGTTGGTTGTATCCAATTCGTTGAGCATCTCCATTATTATCATCATGATATAAACGAGGAACAAAGCCCATTTCTGTAATGTAATTTTTGCCTACAGCGTCTAACCCTAGAAATAAATTTAATTTAGTTGTTCGATATCTAATTTTACTTCCATAAGCATATGCACGTCGAAGCTTTTCTTCTGTCGTTGCATAATGCAAATAAGATAAAGAAGATATCGCTGATCGTTTAGAACGATAATCAAATTCAATTCCAGTTCCTCGATTATAGTCATTAGGTTCAGAACCATTGAAAGCACTTTTGTTCATGACAAAAGCTTTGATTTGAGAATTAGACAATACTCGTCTGGCAACAGAGGCAACCAAGAAATTTTGTGCATCATCTACATCTTCTTCCTTTTTCGTTTGAACGTCAAGAAATCCTATTTTCCAATTTTGGTTGATTTTACCACTCAATTTTAATCCGCCTAAAATGGTAACAGGGTCAGTTCCAACACCACCAATTCTTCTAGAAAAGAATGGTCGTACTCTACTATTTCCTAAACCAGCAAACATGTCTGAATTTTCTGTAAAGAAAAATCTTCTTTCCGGAAATGAAATTTCAAATCGATCAAGATTTAAGACTTGTTCATCAACTTCTACTTGAGAGAAATCAGGGTTAATGGTAACATCTAAATTTAAGGAAGATGTTAAGTCAAATTTCGCATCCAACCCAGCATTAGGCATGAACTTTACTCTTTCATCATTTTCATTGTCTCTTGAAAGTCCCAGGGAAACATATGGACTTAAGGCAGTCTTAATTCCTTTTTTGGGAGTAGGAGATTCATCCCATTTCATTTCACCAGTGTATGTAAGTGTAGCAATATTGAATCCTCTTGGCACAGGTGCCCAAGTAGAAACTTCATTAATGCTTAAATCATTTCTGGCAAAATTGACTTTCCAAGATTTTGCTTGAGATTCGAAACGTAATGTTTTGAATGGGATTGACATTTCTAATGACCAATATCCAGAACCATGTGTTACTTCAGCGTACCATTTTGCATCCCAACTCGTTGTTACTCCTTTTATCCCACCAGAACTTACTATACCTTCTCGTTGTACTCCATATGGGTTTACAGCAAAACTTTGTCCATTAGAACCATCATTAAATGGATCAATTATAATAGCAAAAACATCATTTACTCCAAAAGAGAAATCTCTTTTAAGCGTTTGGGCTACATATTCAATATCTTTTTGATGATAACAAATGGCACCCACATAAAGGCTCTTGTCATCATAAGTCATTTTGACGACCGTTTTAGAATGAGCTGGAAGAGTATCATGTGGATAATTCATTTGGAAGTTGCTAGCAGGTTGAGCTTTTTTCCAAAATTTTTCATCCAACATACCATCAATTAATATAGGCTCATCTGTCTTTTCTATGCGAAAAGAAGGCGCTTGAGCAAATAGGAAATTATCAGCGATTAAGAGCGTAAAAAGGATTAATATAGTGTGGATAGTTTTTTTCAACTCCTCCCTAAGTTTTCGGTTTTTTCTCCAGATTTATTTATTTCATTACATGAAATAGCAATCTGCAAATATAATTTATAATCTAGTTTTTGAAAAGTTTTCTTATTCCTAAAGTAAATATTAGGAATAGACCAATAAATATTAACAAAAGAAAGATAAATGGTATTCTAACAAAGCCAAAAATCATGATTTTATCAAAGGCTAGCATGAGTATAATAATAGCTGCAATGGCCATTAGTAAACCTGGTATTTTTCCAAATCCAGGGATCTTATCTAAGTCT
>JAHDFV010000189.1 GCA_020627985.1 Saprospiraceae bacterium | reverse complement strand
AAACACTAATAATCTTTGGCTATCAAATCGTAATAGAACAGCTATCATTATTGTAAATATAAGCAAAGAAGACCCACCATAACTCATTAATGGCAGAGGTATACCAATAACTGGCATTAACCCTATGGTCATACCAATATTTACTAATAAATGCACGGATAGAATTCCTGCTATTCCATAAGCATAAACTCTAGTAAATTTTGATCGTTGCCGTTCACCTATTACCGTAATTCTCCATAATAGAAAAAGATATAGAAAGATGACTCCGAAAATACCAATAAAACCTTGTTCTTCTCCAATGACCGTAAATATAAAATCTGTATGTTGTTCAGGAACAAAATTCCCTTGGGTCATTTCGCCATTTAAAAAACCTTTTCCCCAAAATCCTCCTGATCCAATTGCTAATTTTGATTGTCTTAGATTGTAATACGATCCTCTTGGGTCTGCTTGATCTGGCATAAGCCATACATTAATCCTGTCTCTTTGATGCGGCTCTAATACATTATAAAATAAATAATTAACTGAATAAGTAAACCCTGACATGGCAATGACTGAGATCATTAAAAATGAAGCTATTTCCTTCTTCTTCCTAAGAAATTGCATCACAATTGAGACTAAAAGATAAAGACTTATTCCTCCCAAAACATATAAAGTATGCTCTTTGAAAAACAACATAGTTAAAAGTAAAACGACCATATAAGATAACCTCCACCATAGATGAGGAGTTAAATTGAGTATTGATACTAGAGATGCTAAAAGCATTACAAAAATTAATACTTGTTGCGGATTATAAATTAAACCCAAAACAAATAAAGCAATGAACACTAATCCAGTTATATATGGAATAGGGCTTAATCCTTCTCGAAATAATGGAATCATTAATGCAAAAAAGATAATCGCTGAACCTGGATCACCTTGTAAAACCACTAAAATGCTTGGCAGTAAAAAAATACCTATTGCTATCATAGAAGTCCTTAGATCTTTTAAACTATTATTACTACTTAAAAAAGTAGCTAATGCTAAGCAAGAGGTAAATTTTGCAAACTCTGATGGCTGAAATTTAAATCCTCCTGGTAGACTAAACCAAGACATAGCTCCATTGGTTACAGCACCATATGCCATGACTAGAATTAATAAAATAATAGAAATTCCATACATTAAATATGAAATGGCTTTAAAGAATTGGGGCTCAATAAATAAGATAGCACTCCCAATAATTATAGAAATTAAAATAAATAATCCTTGTTTCCCGCCATTTGTATTTAAATCAAAAAAGCTAGTAGGTGCTTGTGGGTCATAACCCGCAGCATAAATCATAACCCAACCTAACAATGCTAATCCTAAATAGGAAACGATCACCAAAGGATCTATATCCCAAAACGAAGCAGACCTTCTACTCAATTTAATTTACCTTTTATCATTTCTTCTAATATTCCTTCTTTCATTGCAAAAGAAGAAACTATAATTTCATTTACTTCTGTAAGCTGAATAATATATTCCAATAAAACTAAAGCTACAACAATCATATCAGCTCGAGTCTGTGGAATGTTTTTTATGTTATTTCTCTCTGCTAGAGTTTTAAAAATCAATTCATCATAAAACGGTTGAAATAGGCTAGCATCCATTTTTGTACTAAATTCCGTTTGTTCTTTATGTTCTAACACATTAGATAAAACATCAAAAGTGCCAGATGCACCAACTAAAATATCTACTGGCCATTTTTTTAATGCCGTTTTTAATTCTTCTACAACTGCATCTAAATGTAATTTTAATTCTTTTATTTCTGACGAAGTTATCGGATCATTTTGATGAAAGTTTTTATATAAAACGGCAACACCTAATTGGAAACTTTCACTCCAAAATACTTTATTTTTATCTGCAATAATAAATTCAACACTTCCTCCGCCAATATCCATAATTATAATTCGCTCTTCTTGAATTTTTATAGCATTCATTACACCTTTATGAATTAATCTTGCTTCTTCTTTCCCTTCTATTCTCTCTATTTGAATTCCTAATTCATCTTTTACATTTTGAACAAATTGACTTCCATTTGATGCTGTTCTAAGTGCAGCTGTGCCAAATGCTTTTAAATGCTTTTCATTAATGTTAAATTGTTTCAATTTTTGATTAAAAACCTTTAGGGCATTTATTCCCCTACTGAATGGTTTTTCTCCAATTTTTTCTATTCCTTCTTCTGCTAACTTCACATAAATTCGTTCCTTATACAATTGATGTATCGAACCTTTATTCACTTCTATTATTAAAAGATGAAAAGTATTGGTTCCCAAATCTATAACTGCATAACGATTCTTCATCTTTTACACTTAAAACTATTTTAATGAGCTGGTTTTGGTGTTGTTTTAATTTGATTCAATAAATTTCTAAACATTTCAACACCTTTTTGATCCATGGCATTTAAATGTGTGGGTCTATTGTTTTCATAATGTTTAAAATATGCACAACCTTCACCAATATGAACTGATAAATGTCCTATTTGTTCTCCTTGGCTTTTAACAAAAATTAAACCTAATTCAGGGCAATTGGGGTTATCAACTCCTCTGGATAACATTGAAACTAATGTTTGTTTTGCTCCTGCATTTTGTACATTCATACTAAAGCCATTAAACACCATATCTAAATCATCTGCTGCTTGAACCATATGCACAATTTCTTGCTCTGATTTAGCAGGCAATGCTGTTTTAGTCACAACTTCTGTGGTAGTAGTTGATTCTGATGCTTTATTGCAAGAGCATAAAAAACAAAACATGAATATGGAAAAAATAAAGCCTATATTTTTCATAAGTGTATTTATTTAAAAATAATATTCCAATCTAAATGTAAGTGAATGTCCTAATAAAGCATCTTTGTTTACTTCTTTTGCAACAGCATTATTTACTGATCTTGAAAAACGTATTGTCCCTCCCCAGTTTTTATTAAATAAATAAGTTGCTCCAAGCAGAATACTAAAATCATTTTTATTAAAATCTTCAGGAACATAAAATGTAAAATCATTGGTATTCGCTCTAATTAATCTTCCAAATGAAAGCCCTGCATGAAAATCAATTTTCCATTCTTTATAACTAAACAATAAAGGAATTTCAATGTAATCTAATTTGAGTCTTGCTTGTGTATTATTTGTAGAATTTCGGATTAGATTTTCACTGCTTCCTCTCATTGAATACAGCATCTCCAAATGTAAAGCCATTTTATTGTTATTTGGCAATAAATACTTTACTTTAATTCCGCCATGCATCCCTAATTTATCATATCCTCTAAAATTATCTCCATCCAATTGAGTCGTATTAAATCCTAATACAACTCCTCCTTGAAATAAGCGGCCATTTTCTTCATCCTGTGCTTGCAATGACCATAAAAAAAGAAATGAAAAAATAAGAATTGTTAACTTCTTGCCCATATTTAATAAAAATGTAGAACTTTATGTTCTGTAATTATTAGAAAACACGAATATAAGGTTAAAGAAGGTGAAATATACTAAGCACAACTTGAAAAAGATACAAGATCTACTTGAAGAAGTGGGATATACTGTAAGATATGAAAAAGGAAATTTTCAATCAGGATATTGTCTCGTTGAAACTAAACGAGTTGCAGTTGTCAATAGATTTTATGATACGGAAGGCCGAATGAATGTCATGTTAGATATTTTATCTAAAGTAGATATTGATTTTGAAACGATGTCTCCTGATTCTCTAAAGCTTTACCATAAACTTATCGTTAGTCCTGGAAAAGAGGTACAAGAAAAGGAAAACGAAGAATCCAAAAATGAAGAGATTCCACAAGAAGAACCCAATAATGAGGAAAATATTTCTGTGTGAAAATTAGATTCTTAGGAACAGGTACTTCACAGGGAATACCTGTTATAGGCTGTACTTGCAACACTTGTCTTTCCTTAAATAAAAAAGATTATAGATTAAGAACCTCTTGTTTAATTGAGGTTGATGATATACGAATTGTCATAGATGTTGGTCCTGATTTTAGACAACAAATGCTACAGGCAGGAGGAAAAGAAATTCATGCCATTTTAGTTACACATGAGCACAATGATCATATTGCAGGATTAGATGATGTGCGACCTTTCAATTTTAAATATCAAAAAGACATGCCTGTTTTCGCCTTAAAAAGAGTCATTCAATTTTTGAAAAATCGCTTTGATTATATTTTTAAAGCAAATTCTTATCCTGGCATCCCTCAAGTAAAATTATTTTCTATCAATGGAAATGATGAGTTTAGAATTAACAATACGCTCATCCAACCGATTCATATTATGCATGGCACTTTAGCCATTTTAGGATATCGAATTTATAATTTCGCTTATCTCACTGATGTAAAGACGATTCCTGAAAAAGAATTTAAGAAGTTAGAAAACTTAGATATCCTAGTTCTTAATGCGCTCCGATTGCCTAATGAAAATCATCATTCTCACCTAACATTAGATGAAGCCATTGAACTTGCTCAAAAAATTGGTGCACGTAAAACATATCTTACCCATTTTAGTCATGTTATGGGTCCTCATGATATATTTTCTAAATTATTGCCCGCCAATATTTTTGCGGCATATGATGCTCTTGAAATTGAAATCTAACATTCATATTAATTCATAAAAAAAGGAGTGACTCTAATTGAATCACTCCTTTTTTATTTATAAAGATTTTACGTTATTTACTAACAATCATTTTTTTAGAAACCGTTCCTTTTTCATTACTAATGGTGTAAACATATACACCATTTGATAATTGAGAACCATTATATTCAAATTTATTTTCTCCTGAATTTAATTGAATGCTCTTCATTTCAATTCTTTCACCCACTAAATTATAAACAGTGAAATCATACTGACCTGCTTGTTCAGCATCAATTTCAATTGTTGTTATTTCTTTAAAAGGATTAGGCGTATTCGTATTTATACTTAATTCTTTTTCAAGATCATTGCTTGCATTTATACATTGTCCATTAGCATTTAAAGTAATGGCATAAGGATCTAATGGTAAATTTAAAGGATTAAATGCAGAGCTTAAAGGAGGAAAATTTAAGTCTATGTTTTGTGGCAGCCCCAGAACAGTTCCTTCATAATTAACCGTTACTTGAATTGGGAAATTACCAGGAGTATTTGATGCATCTGGTGTTCCTTCTATATTAAAACATCCCGTTGTTCCTCCAGGAATTGTACAAGAAGTTGGGTTACAATTCCCAAAAGAAAGACCTGCTGGCAAACCAGAAACAGCCGTAACTGTTGCTTGAGTTACTCCTAATGTTCCAACATTAGGAATATCAAAACTACTTGGAATCACTAAAGAAAATGTGTACGAATAGCTTTCATCTATACAGGCGGGTATTTCTGGTACAGCGCCTAAGCCTTGTAAGTCTACAGTCGCTCCAGGGTGCATACCCCAAGTTGTTACTGTACCGTCTGGCATACATTGTCCAAAACTATAAAGTGCAAAAAATAAAAAACTTAAAATGGTAGATATTTTTTTCATGTTTGTTCAATTTAATATGATTAATATTTTAAAAATAAAGAAAATCATTCACTTTAAAAAGTAGATGTTACATTGAATCTTACTCCACTAAATGCAGGTTCGTATCTGCAAATACCACCCGTACAAACAATTCCTTCTACTTGCTTGACATATGATAAACCAAAACGGTTCGATTTATAATTATATACAACAGAAGCTGTTGGATAATTATCTACACCCCTGCCATTAGTTGGTACCACATTAATCATATTAGATGCAGAAATGACCCAATGCGGAGAAAAACTTAGTTCTCCCAAAAAGAATGTCCATTGTCCATAATCTTGTTCTGTATGCATGTATTGTGCTTCAACTCTTAAAGAAGTTTTCTTATTAAATTTATATAAGAAATCTCCATAAATTACTTTCGAACCAACGATAGGAACATTTGGTTTTTCTTCATACAACTCTTGATTATATTGTAAAAGTTGAACACCAACTACAAAAGAATATTTTCTTGGTTTTCTAAACCTAGTATTAAAATGTAGTTCTCTGTAATAGTATTCTTCAAAATCTAAAGCATTAATGCTACTGAGATTTAAATTAAAATTAAGTGTTTTAACCGGTGAATATGTAATATCAAATTGCAGGGCTTCTTCACCTATTTCTTGTGTTGCTGGATTATACCTTGAAGTTAATCTATATGTGTTTTGAGTATTCATTGGGGGTAAGAAATGAATATTTCCATTAATTCCTGGCTCTAAAGGAGATGTTTTTATATTAAACGTTTCTGTTCTTTTGTATTCTCCTGTTATAGAAAATTTCTTCATGGAATAACTTAAAGATGTATAGGCTACATATCCATCTTCATCGACTAATCTACCTATTACTGGATTATTAATCGTTTCATTGGTTTTATAAGCAAACTCTGTGTACCATGAAAAGTTTTTAAAGGTTATTGTATTATAAATCGTACTGGAATAGACATTGTATTTTGGTGTGAAACTTTCTGAATCAGAATAAGTATTGATTTGAGCAACAATCAAATTCATGGTTCCATCATCTAAAGTTCTATTGACGAAACCTGCTCCTGGTGCAATCGATAGTGTCCCTGATTCATTCGCCCAAAAACCATCTATGCCGATTCCTTTTATATTAGCTTTATAAGCTCTAGAAACGATTTCTTCTTTATCTTCTGCAAAAGACCTTCTTTGCCTTCCTGTAAATGCTTTTATCGTTAAATCTCCTGCATCTTTTTTAATTAAGTCATATTCTAATCGTATTCCGACTAATGCATTATCAATAAAAAGTGGTCTTTGTTCAAAGGATCTAAAAATGATTCCTGTACCAATTTGATCATAAATATGACCTGTAGTGATATCTAATTTATTGATCTTTTTACGAATTTGCCAAAAGCCAATTCCTTGAGCGGAATATGATCCTAATGGGTTTTTGACATTTGAATTTTGAAAAGCATCAAAACGCAAACCGAAATCAAATCCCTTATAGCTATAATTTAAATTTAACCAGGCTTCCCCTCCTGTTAATTGATTATCATATTGAGGTGTGTTTGAAGCACCAATAGCAGAATCTCTTAAGAATAGATTTGCATTCAATTCTAAGCTTCCAGAAAAACTTCCTTGGTCCTGAGCATTTAGGGTAAAACCTAGCGCCAATAAAAAAATGATATAAAAAAATGTGAATTGCCTTTTCATTCTTTTGAATCGTTTTAAATGGATTCTTTTAATTTATAATGTATAAAGAATCTCTATTATTTAATCTAAAGAAGCAATATTAAACAAAAAAGTGGATAGCAGCGATAAACAAATCATAGATAAGTCTCATATTTCTACAAAAATAAAATAAGTTAAAAAAAAATGACTCAGATATTGATTTTTATAAAAAGCAAAAGTATATTTGCAGTCCCATTTAAAGAAATGGATACTAGGGTGATTAGCTCAGTTGGTTCAGAGCACCTCGTTTACACCGAGGGGGTCGG
>JAHDFV010000188.1 GCA_020627985.1 Saprospiraceae bacterium | reverse complement strand
AATCCTGCCTACATTATCGTTTTTAATGTAGGCATTTTTTTTTAGGTCATCTATGATTGTAAACCGCTAGATTAGCTTAAATTTGTATTTCAAAAATAACTTACCATTTAGGTTTCTACTTATCTCTTCTAAAAGAATATTATGAAAATTACTGTTTCTTCTTCTGATTTATTGAAGCACTTACAATTAGCTTCAGGCGCTATTGGTACGAATCCAGTATTACCCATTTTAGAAGATTTTCTTTTTCATGTTATAGACAATGTATTACACATTGCTGCCACAGATTTAGAAACATCGATCTTAACTCAACTAGTGGTAAAATCCAATAAAAATGGAATGGTGGCAATCCCAGCCAAGATTTTGTTAGATACGTTAAAACAACTTCCTCAACAACCCATTACTATAGATGTAAATGATGATAATTTTGGAATTGTCATTACTTCTTCATTTGGTAAATATAAACTACCTGGCGAAAATGGTGCTGATTTCCCTAAAATCCCAAAAGAAAAAAAGGTAGAAAGTATTACGTTTCCGGCATCACATTTACAAGATGGAATTCAAAAAACATTATTTGCCACAAGCAATGATGATTTAAGACCAGCAATGACAGGTGTTCTTTTTCAATTAGAAAAAAATAAAATCACTTTTGTTTCTACAGATGCCCATAAATTAGTTCGTAAATCTTTTGAAAAAGATTTGAATCATCAATTCGATCAAAAATTTATTATTCCTAAAAAAGCATTGACGTTGCTTAAAAATGGTCTACCAAAAGAAGGAGATGTTCAGCTTCATTTTAATGATACCAATGCCTTTTTTACGTTTGAATCTACAAAAATGATTTGTCGATTAATCGATGCTAGATATCCAGATTATAATGCGGTTATTCCTAATAATAATCCCAATGTTTTAACCGTAAATCGATTAGATTTACAAAGGGCTTTAAAGCGTATTTCTATTTATTCAAACAAAACTTCTAATCTTGTTTTATTACATATTAATGAAGGAAGTTTAACGCTTGCTACACAAGATTTAGATTTTTCGAATGAAGCAACGGAACAGATGAGTGCCACTTATACTGGTACTCCATTGAGCATTGGATTTAATGCTCGTTTTCTTATAGAAATGCTTGGTATTTTAGAAGGAGAAGAAGTAAATATTTCTCTTTCTACTTCTACTAATCCTGGGATTCTAACTCCGAGTGAAGAAAATGAAGGTGAAGATTTATTAATGTTGGTTACTTCTTTGAATGTGAGTCCTTATTAGTTACATTGAAATGAATAATTGTTTAAAATTAAAGACTTCCGACATCATCAGTTTGAAGTAAAACATAAATTATTCTCTCGTTTCCTGTAATGGAAATCTATTAATGCTTATTGAATCTACTGTTTGTAATTTAAATAATTCAATATCCCAAAGTTCCCCACTGAATCTATCTTTACAAGGTTCAATATTATTTTTTAGATGATTGACATATAAATCAATAATAATACCATGTTTATCATTACCAAAACCTATTTGTAAGCCTTTTAAACAATTACTTTCACTTGTTAAATAGCCCATAAAATCCTTACGTTCAAACAATCCCAATTCATTAAAAATAAAATGGACCTCTTTATTATAATAATTTTTATAATTGGTGTTTTTTAAAAACTCAATATATTCTTCTAAAGAAAAAATTCTTAAGTTATTAATACTATTGTTGCAGGAGATGTTAGCAGATAAAATTAAAAATAGAATTATTTTTAAATATACTTTCATAGATTATTGTTTTCGTATAAATCGAAAGTCAGAGGTATTATTTTTTATTTCTCTTATTAAATATCATCTCTATTAAATCTAAATTTGATTTTTCTGAATACTTCAGTACAGAAGGATTCTTAAAACATTTCCTATTTAATTTTTCTATATCAGCTAATAAAAGTAGCTTATCTATTAATTGATCTGGAAGGTTTTTCAACAAATCATACCTTAAAGATTGACTTTTATTAGAAGAGACAAAGCAATAAATAAATTTATCATTATCAAGACATTCATTATACATGAATAAAGGTACTTCATTAGAGGTCAAACCTACTTTTAGTAAAGTATCATGTTTATGATAAATACAATTTCTTAAGACTTCATCTCTCTCTTGCAGATTTGAAAAAGTATCAATTACATTATATTTATATTCTCCATCATATAGAAAATTAGTAGACGGAAAAGTATCCAAATAAGCTCCACTTTTTATATAAAGATCAAAATAAGATTCTATTGAAATTTTCTTAGAGTCTATATTATAAAATGAATCTTTTAAAATTTTATTAAAGTCAAAATCATCTCTTTTCTCTATTTTGTTTTTAAAAATAGTATCTACATTATTATACTCTGGTTTTACAATTTTATAATCTTTATTAACTGTAAAGCAAGAGAAAAAAATTATTGGCAATAATATTAATACCCCTATTTTCAATATTTATTTCTATTTTCAATTATAAAATTATCGTTTCCTCAATTGTTTTTTAAAGTTAACAATTCTATTCAAAAACCAATCTAAAGTTAAAAACTTCCAACATCCGCTATTGCATGCTTTTAATGCTCATCACTTCCAACATCAGAGTTACTAACAAAATGTTAGTTAATGATGTGATTTAGAATGTAGAAACCCTTATATTTGCATGCTATATCTAGATATAATTATCCCTTTTACATTTTAATATCTATTTATCTTAAGGAAAGATCCTTTTTGATTCGATTTCCTATCTATTTTATATATAAACAAAGCGAAAAATGAAATTCAGTGTATCATCATCAGACTTGTTGAAACAATTACAATTGGCAGCCGGAGCTATTGGCACTAATCCTGTTTTGCCTATTTTAGAAGATTTTCTTTTTACGGTAACAGGAAATAAATTAAATATAGCTGCTACAGACCTAGAGACTTCTATTTCTACTAGTATTGATGTTCGTTCAGATAAAGACGGTGTCGTTGCTGTACCAGCAAAGATTCTTTTAGACACATTAAAACAATTACCTCAACAACCTGTAACCATTACGGTTAATGAAGATAATTTTGGAATTGAGATTACATCTTCTTTTGGTAAATATAAATTAGCAGGAGAAAATGGAGCGGATTTCCCTAGAATTCCAGAACCTGATACTGTTGATACGGTAACCATGTCAGCTCAATCACTGAACCAAGGAGTGAGTAAAACATTATTTGCTACAAGTAGTGATGAATTGCGACCGGCTATGACTGGAGTATACTTCCAAGTCGATTTTAATAAAATCACCTTTGTGGCAACAGATGCTCACAAACTGGTTAAATATACTTTTTCTGAAGATGTCAAAAGTGATGTGATGAGTAATTTCATCGTTCCTAAAAAAGCATTAAACTTACTTAAGAATGCTTTACCTTCAGGAGATGATGTAACGATGCAATTTAATAAAGCCAATGCATTTTTCTCATTTGGAGAAACGCATATGGTTTGTCGTTTGATTGATGCACGTTATCCAGATTATAATGCGGTTATTCCAACGGAGAACCCGAATACATTAACCGTAAGTCGTTCTGATTTCCAGAGTTCCTTAAAGCGTATTGCAATTTATGCGAATAAGACAACGAATCAAGTTATTTTAAGCATTGGTGATGGAAGTTTGACTGTTTCTGCTCAAGATTTAGATTTTTCTAATGAAGCAACTGAGCAAATGACTTGCAATTATGAAGGCGAGCCGTTAACTATTGGATTTAATGCTAAGTTTCTAGTAGAAATGCTTGGTGTGTTAGAAGGTGATGAAATTCGTTTAGAATTATCTACTCCAACTCGAGCAGGTATCATTTTCCCAGATGATATGCCAGAAGGGGAAGAAGTATTGATGTTAGTAATGCCTGTAATGCTTAGTAATTAATCAATACTAAAATCAAAAAGGCTAAAGCAATATTTGTTTTAGCCTTTTTAATTTAAACAAAATGAATATTAAAATAATATTGTCTTCCCTTTTTATTCTTTTCACTCTCATCAGTTGTGGAACAAAAGAATTGGTCGGTACTAAAACTTTAACCTATAAAGTAAGGGTAATATCTTCAAGGTCATCTGTACATCTTATCATGAATGAAGAACAGATCCTATCTCCAATAGAAAATATTACACTTCCAAATTGGATGGGTTGTGAAGACACATACAAAAGAGGTCCCTTATCTAGATGTACTACCCGAAACTTTGATTCCTTTTTAAATAAAAATTTACAAATCCCGAATGCTGCTTATGATAATGGCATCGAAGGAAATGCTGCGGTAAGGTTTAAATTAAATACGGAAGGAAAGATCATTGATACTGAAATTGTAAAAGATCCAGGCGGAGGAATTGCTATAGAATTAGAACGAATGATTCACCTTTTACCTCCATTAGAATCTGCTAAGATTAATAAAAAATCACCCGTCGGTTCTAGTATTGAAATGGAAGTGAATTTTGATTTAGTTTTACGGTAAGAATATGGATTAAAAAAAGCAGTCAGAAAATTCTGACTGCTTTTTTTATTAATATTGTTGGATTGCACTAACTTCTAAAAGTTCCTTCAGTTTTTTCCGAGCAAAATGAATTCTACTTTTGATGGTTCCAAGCGGTAAATTTAATTCCTCTGCAATTTCATCATATTTGTATCCTTCATATCTCATTAAAAATGGGATTTTAAAATCATCTGAAAGTGTATTTACACAATCCATGATTTCATCAAAAGCCATTTTCGTTTCACCTGAATTTACTACATTCGTTTGATTAGAATTAATGTAAAAATCATTGTCAGTACTATCGACTAAAAGATTTCTTCTTTTCTTCTTTCTATAGTTATTGATAAATACGTTACGCATTATCGTATAACTCCAAGCCCGAAAATTGGTTCCTACATTAAATTTATCTCCATTCTTTATAATCTTTAAGGCAGTCTCCTGAAACAAATCTGCTGCATCATCTACATTCTTCGTCAAACTATATGCAAAAGCATCCAATGAGGAGCGGTATTCTATAAGCTGTTTACTAATATCTAGTACCATAGCATAGGGTATTAATTTTGCCGATTATCGCTGGTCGGACATGAATAATATTACTGCAATTTGCGATGTTTTCATCAATTAGACAAAGTTCTTATAATGTTTTGGTGTCCGCTAGAAAACCTTTGTTAAACAATTATTTAAATTTAGTCTAAATAAATTTTATGCAATATATAACCTATTTCACTAAAAAGAAAGTTCCTTAAAATCAAACTAACTTTCAACTCTATAGCTTATTAACCATCAAATCTTATTCCTTTTTATTTTTCATGCCAAGTAGACATTTTTAGAAGCAATAATGACAGTTTCTAATAGAATAGATACCAAAACATCGGACAATGTTGCATGTACAACTCCATTTTAAGATTTCTTTCACTTATTACCATCAATTGATACCATCAGACATCCATGAAAACAGGTTTTAAATAACATATGAGAACAAATCATTACATTTGCTTATCATTTAATCAAACCATGAGTATGAAAAAAATTATTCTTTTATCACTCGCTTTTCTCTTTTGTGGAGTTTTGCTTCAAGCTCAAAAGACTTTTCCTCAAAACGGAGTTTTTGATCATAGAGAGGGCCTTTATGCTTTTGTAAATGCAACTTTGCACAAAGCACCAGGAGAAACATTAGAAAATGCTACTCTTGTCATAAAAGATGGGAAAATTATTAATGCCGGTTCAGGTGTCTCTGTTCCACAAGATGCAGTCATTTATGATTTAGAGGGTAAACACATCTATCCATCTTTTATTGATATTTATGCCAATTATGGAATGCCTGATCCTGCTTCGGTTGGTACTTCTAGTCGTAAACAACCCCAAATGCTAAGCAACAAAGATGGTGCTTATATGTGGAATGAAGCGCTAAGACCTGAATTTACTGCACATGAGCAATTCTCTCAAAATGAAGGAGAAGCTAAAGAGTATAGAAAACTTGGTTTTGGTGCAGTTAATACACATCAAAAAAATGGGATTTCTAGAGGTTCTTCTACTTTAGTTACATTGGGAAAGGATAAAGAACATGAATTAATTCTTAAAGAAAGAGTAGCACATCACATGGCTTTTAGTAAAGGGAAGTCTACTCAAAGTTATCCTAGTTCATTAATGGGTTCTATTGCTTTGATTCGTCAAACTTATTATGATGGTCAATGGTATGCTAAAGAAGGTAAAAAAGAAGAAGTCAACATTTCTTTAGATGCTTGGAATAATTTAGGCGCTTTGCCTCAAATATTTGATACTAGAGATCGCTTAGAAATACTCAGAGCGAATAAAATTGCTCAAGAATTTAATACTCAATATATTTTCAAAGGATCAGGTGATGAATATATGAGAATTGATGCGATCAAAGCAACCAATTCGCCGATCATTATTCCTGTAAACTTCCCAAAGCCTTATGATGTTTCTGATGCTTTTGATGCGATGCAAGTTTCATTAAGCGATATGAAAAACTGGGAATTAGCACCTACAAATCCTGCCCGATTAGCGAAAGCGAGAATTCCTTTTGCCTTTACAACGCACGGATTAAAGAACAAAGGAGACTTTTTAGGAAATGTCAAAAAAGCAATCAAAGCGGGTCTTTCAGAAAAAGATGCTTTGGCGGCCTTAACCACTCAACCTGCTAAAATATTAAATTGCCAATCCATTGTTGGTACTTTAGAATCAGGAAAAGTAGCTAATTTCTTAGTTACAGACAAAGCCATATTTGAAGACGGAGCCATCATTCATCAGAATTGGATTGCAGGACAAGGATTTATATTAAAAGGATTTTCGGAAGATGCAGATCTTGATGAAGGTGTATATAATTTAAAAGTAGGAAATGAGAATTATGAATTACAAATCATTGAAAAAAATGATAAGCCCACTTTCACCATTAAAGAAAATGATACTACAGATATCAAAGTAAAGTATACCTACGATGAGCAAATCATGAGTCTATCTTTCAAAGACAACAATAAAATTGTTCGTTTAACAGGAACAATTACTAATAATATTGCAAAAGGAAAAGGATATGATGCTGAAGGAAATTGGGTCAGTTGGAAAACAAGTCCTGCTAGAGGAAAAAGTATTGATCCAAAAGAGGAAAAAGAAAAGAAAGAGAAAAAAGAAAAAGCTGAAGAAAAATTAGGAGAAGTAACATTCCCTTTCCTTCCTTATGGCTGGACTGAAAAACCAAAAGCAGTTTCGACACTTATTAAAAATGCCACACTTTGGACAAATGAAAGTGAAGGCATTATTGAAGCTGATATTTTATTAACTAATGGGAAAATTAGTCAAATCGGTCAAGGATTAAAAGTATCTGCAGATGAAGTAATAGATGCAAAAGGTAAACATGTCACTTCAGGAATCATTGATGAACATTCTCATATTGCCATTAGTAGAGGGGTAAATGAAGGAACACAATATTCTTCAGCTGAAGTCAGTATTGCTGATGTAGTTAACTCAGAAGATGTCAATATTTAT
>JAHDFV010000187.1 GCA_020627985.1 Saprospiraceae bacterium | reverse complement strand
ATATATTACGTTATATAAATAATTTTGAGGACATTCATTTTCTTCTATGATTTCTAGAGTGAAAATATTATTTTCATTAGCTGGAATTGAAATGGAATTACTATTTGTAGCTAATAAGTTTCCTGAATTATCGTACCAATTATAATCGACTGTTGGACCTAAGTCAGGTAAATTAAAGCATTCTGAAGCATTTAAAATATTTAGTTCATTTTTACATTTAATTACAGAACAAATTGGAGTTAATCCTCCTGAAGAACAGCAACTAAAAGTAGATTCTAAAGTGAAGGCATAAACAATGTCAAAGCATGATCCATAATCAATGGATAAATAATAAATTCCTCCATCTTCATTAAAGTCATAATTATTAATAATAAAAGTATTTGTAAATGATCCTGTTAAATCTTGTATAGGATTATTAGGGTCTGAAGGATTGTCATCATAATGCCAACTATAATTAAATGAAGGATCATAATCTATAGATGAAGATAATTCTACTGATGAACCATCACAAGTAGGGAATCCAATAGTCAAAGACTGAATGAATACAAAACTATAAATATCTGTACTGCAATTTCCTAAACCGTGATTTACTTCTAAAGTATAAGTTCCAAAATCATTATCAGAGTAATTATTAATTAACCAAAAATTTAAATCTGATCCTGATGCTATTAAATTATTATTAAAATACCAGTTGTATTCTGCAGAGGTATATGAGTTGTTTGTTGTGAATTTTACATTACCATCTGAGCAAGATATATCACCGATATAATGATTCGTTTCACTTGGGTAAAAAATAATTAAACATTTTTTAATTAAATATGTGCAACCCAAATATGTTTCATATAATTCATATGTGCCAGGGCTAGAAGTAGAAATTGTAAATTCTTCGGAATATAATTCTCCATTTATATACCATTCATATGCGGCATCTTCATTTAAAAATGTATTCCCAGTTAAAATAATTTCATCGTCACTACAAAACGTTTTAATTTCTCCAACAACACTTGGGTTGCAGCATTTAATTTTTACGCTATAATTAATTTGATAAAGTAAGCAATTATCTAAATAAACCGTAAATGAATAATTCCCAGAATGATCTAAATTGACAGGATTAATTTCAAGCGATACATTGTTGTCATTTATAATATTGTTTTCATATTTCCATTCATAAATTGCTCCCGTAGGTATATCAAAAATTGGTGTTAAATTCAATGTAGAACCCGTGCATAAATTTACCACTTGTTTGGATTTAGGGGCATTGCAACATTTTAATGAAACATTATAAATGTATTCTGATTCTGTACAATCAATTGAATTAGTAATTGTTAAAATGTATTGCCCTTCTTGAGGAAATACTAATGGGTCGAAAGTAATATATTGTGAATTTTCATTTAATGGATTATTATTGAAAGTCCAATTTAAAATATCATTATTTCCAGTAACTATTTCTGAACCTATTGTTATGGTTTCTCCAATGCATGAATTAATATTCTTTTTAAAAGTTTCTTTTTCAATGCAGCAAATAGATTCGTAAATATAAGAACCATTAATTGTACATCCGTTGGCATCAGTGACCGTTACACTGTATGTGCCACTTTCAATATTTTCAATAAAGTTAGAAGTACTACCATTGTCCCAGAGGAAATTATAAGGTGGATTTCCCCCATTAATTTGTGCATGAATAATTCCTTCGGAAATAGTGTTTCCTTTACAGTCGTCAAAGGAATAAAATGAAATTTCCATTGGGTCAGGAACCTCTACATAAATTTCTGCAATATCATTACAATGATTAAAACTGGTTACCGTCAGCCAATACGTTCCTGATGATCCAATAGTAATACTTGGAGTTATTTCTCCAGTGCTCCATTCATAATTTAATTCAGTATTTCCAGAAGAATTACTTGCATCTAAGACTGCTATTCCGTCGCAATTTATTTCTGCTTCTATTTCTGCTATAGGTGGTTTAATATCTTCTTTAATTTTGGTAGTAGCTTCAGCAGTGCAACCATTAGAATCTGTTACTGTTACAGTATATGAACCTGAGTTAAAGACGGTAACGTTTGCTCCTTCTCCTTCAACTCCATCGCTCCATTCATAAGTTAATAATCCTTCTCCAGTAGCGATAGCTTCTAAAATACTGAAATCATCTAAACAATTTAATACAACAGGACTGGCTTCTATATAGACTTCGACACTAGTTGAGGGAAATAAAGAAGCATCAATTTCAAAAGAAATACTAGCAGAACATCCATTTTCGTCTGTAACAGTTAATGAATATAATCCAGTACTAAATACTACAGCGAATCCAGGTGATACTGTGCTAATACCATCGCTCCATTCAAAAGAAAGTGTTCCTTCTCCAGTTGATGCCGTTGCATCTAATTGAATTTTCAAATTATCACATAGAAATGGGGTAGGGATAATATCGACAAAAGGAACGGGAGGATCTGAGCAATTGTTTTGCGAAAAAATTGAAGTTGAGATAAATAAAAGAATTAAAAATAAAAAAGCTCTCATATTATTAATGTTTAATTGAAGTTGATTGAAATGGTGAATCATTTTAAACAGCTTCGTGAATAATAATTAAAATATAAGATGAATTATGCTGAATTAAATTCCGATTTATCCTAAGACAATGAGAGCGGATGAATGGTAATGAAATTAAAAAAGCCATTCCACATTAGAATGACTTTTTTAAAAAAGGGTGTTATTAAAAATGATGTTATGATTTTATAAATTTCTGAATAGAAATATTTTCTTGATCAGAAATTCTTAAAAAATAAGTACCATTTGATAAATGATTGATGTTTATTTCCTCTTGAAAAATTCCTTTGTCAAGAGATTTATTTTGAATAGAAACCTCTTGACCTAAAATATCAAGAATTGAAATTGAAATTTCATTTTTTTGTGCTACAGTTATTGTAAATTGAATTTGATCTTTTGCGGGATTTGGAAAAATGCTATTTATTTCGAAATCAACATTTATTTCACGATTAGCAGAATTTGTAAATGTATCATCTTCAGTAAAAGGTCCATAGGAAACTTCACAGAAAGATCTGATTTTAAATTCATAAGTTCCTCCTGGAGTTAAGCCATTTAATGTTAGAGCTGTTTGTCCTGGATTATACGTTACTCTTTTAAGATAATCACCAGAAGTACCAGCAATCCTATAGAATAATTGATATTTGTCCGCATGATTATAATCATCCCATTCTACTCTTACTTTATTATTATTTAATTGAGTTGTAGTAATATTTATTGGAGCAGTACAGGGAACAGTTCTGAATTTTTCAATTGCCGTCATATTTGACCAGCTACCATCTGGGCATTGTGTACGTACTCTATAATCATACACTTTATTTTGTACTAATCCCGTAATAATTTTAGAAGGACTTGTAGCTATAACATTCGTCCAAGAACTTGTTAATGCTCTTCTATATCTTACTTGATATTTTATGGCACCTGATACTTCATCCCATGTCAATAAAACTTGATTAGGATTATCACCTAAATCAACGATAACATTATTAGGTGCAGAACAAAAACCAAAGACTTGAACATACCCTTCATTGCTATTAGCATATGGAGAAGCAGCAGCGATGCTAGCTCCATTTCCAGCAATACTTAATCCTATGCTATACTGGTCACTGCCGCTGATCCCTTCTATAGGATCTCCTTTCTGCACCCAGTCTGTCCCATTATATTCATATGTAGTGGCTTTACCCGTATAACCAGAATGTCCTCTTGCTCCAACAAGCACCGTATTACCATCGTCAGAAATTTCTGTTGTATATCCTGCTTGTTCAGAAAGTGCCGAACCTGTTATATTTGTACCCTTTTGTAACCAAGCCGTACTGTTCCATTCATAAACTTTTACACTTCCAGCAGATGAAGCTGGAATGTCTGATCCATTGGCGCCTATAGCAATAGTTGTTCCATCATCAGATAGGGCAATAGATCTACCTGCATAATCATATGAGTTGTCTCCTACCAATGAAGCTCCTACTTGAACCCATGTAGAACCCGTCCATTCAAAAATGCGAGTTTGTCCTGCTGATAAAGAATTATTGGTTGAACTTGCAGCAATATATGTTCCATCAGCAGAGATAGCAACATCATATCCAAATTGATCGTTGGATGCTCCACCATGTATATCATTCCCCATTTTAATCCAATTGGATCCATTCCATTCGTAAGAACGGATTTGGCCTGCATCAGTATCAAAACCATTATCACTATACTGAGAACCAATAACAACTCGGTTTCCATCATCGGATAATGCTACAGATCTTCCTGAGCCATCATTTGTAGCTTCTCCGTCAATATCAGAACCAATTTTTGTCCAAGAAGAACCATTCCATTGAAATATTCTGACATGACCACTTGAGTTTCCGTTACTATCGTTTCCTGGAGCTCCAATAGCTACTCTATTTCCATCTCCTGAAATAGAAACACAGGTGCCAGATTTATCTCCTTGATTTTCCCCATGAATTTCTTGTCCAATTCTTACCCAAGAAGAACCATTCCATTCATAAATATTGGTATAATCAGTTCCCTTTGGGGCTCCTACAGCCATTCTTGTCCCATCATTGGATAATGAGATAGAGAATCCGAATTCATCGTCTCCATCACCAAGAATATCATTGCCAATTTGAGTTTGTGCAATTGAAAATTGATAAAATAAAATAGTACTAATAAGTAAAAATAAATGTTTCATAAAATAAATTTTTGTGATAATTTGGAAAGAGATTTCCATTATTTTAAAGACTATTACAATATTATAGCATTTAAATATTAGGATCAGTTTGGTTTATCCTATGACATTGAGAGCGGATCAACGACATTAATTTTTTTTAGAAAATAAATATTCGAGTCTTTTCTAGAGCACATTTCAGCGCTACATATAAGTTTAGAATCAAATTGACACAGTTTTTGCTATTAAACATTATGAATTGTTATAATTTGTGTTTTGGTTGAAAATTATTATTAAACCAAGAGGTAAGAACAAATTCACATTAAGAACATTACTAAGATTCATTTATGAAAGTATTGAAATTTGGTGGCTCATCTGTAGCGAAACCTGAAAGAATTCTTCAGATTATAGAAATATTAAAAAGCTATTATTCAAGAGGAGAAAAATTTGCTGTTGTGTTTTCTGCATTTGGTGGAGTAACAGATTCATTAATTGAAATGAGTCAATTAGCTGAAAAAAATGATGTTACGTATAAGGATCGATTGAAAGCTTTTAAATTAAGGCACATTCAAGCCGTAAAAGAATTAATATCCGAAGAGAATCAAGCCCCAATATTAAAAGATATGGAAGAGAACCATAGAGATTTAGAAAATCTTTTGGTGGGGATTTCTTTATTAGGGGAAGCTTCAGACCGAACAATGGATCATGTGCTTTCTTTTGGAGAAAGAAATTCATCTTATTTGATTTCACATGTGATGAAACAACATGGGATTCAAGCTTCTTATTTAGATGCTCGTAAAGTGGTAAGGACAGATCACACTTTTAGATCTGCAAAAGTTAATTTTCAATCTACGAATGATAATATTAAAGCCTATTTCAAAACACACAATGAAATTCAAGTGATCACTGGTTTTGTAGGGCAAACAGAAAACGGAATTACAACCACATTGGGAAGAGGAGGATCAGATTTTACCTGTTCAATTTTTGCCGCAGCATTAGATGCAGAATCAATAGAAATATGGACGGATGTAAATGGAGTGATGACCGCAGATCCAAGAAAAGTACCTAAAGCATTCACTATGATTTCCATGACATATGAAGAAGCCATGGAAATGTCTCATTTTGGAGCTAAAGTGATTTATCCTCCTACCTTACAACCTGCCCTAAATAAAAAGATACCACTTTATATTAAAAATACGTTTAATCCAGATTTTATAGGAACACTTGTATCGGAAAAAAGAGATGATGGTAAATCACCCGTAAAAGGAGTTACTTCGATTAGTGGTATTTCTTTGTTGACACTTACAGGCAGAGGTATGGTAGGAGTGTTTGGTATTTCAGCTCGTTTATTTGGAGCATTAGGAAGAGCCAAAGTTAATATTATATTAATTACGCAAGGCTCATCAGAGCAATCGATCACTTTTGCAATTAAACCTGATCAAGCAGATGATGCTGTACAAGCAATTGAAGAAGAATTTAAATTTGAAAGACAAAGTAATTTAATTGATCCTGTTAAAGTAGAAAATGATTTGTCGGTTGTAGCTGTAATTGGCGAAAACATGAAAACTCGCCCTGGTGTGGCAGGACGATTATTTAATTCTTTAGGGAAAAATGGTGTTAATATTATAGCAATTGCTCAAGGTTCTTCCGAGTTAAATATATCTACTGTTATTCGAACAAAAGATGAAAAGAAAGCCTTAAATGCAATGCATGAAGCTTTCTTCTTGTCAGATGCCAAATCCCTTCATTTATTTATGGTCGGTGTGGGATTAATTGGTGGTACTTTAATTGAACAAATAAAAAAACAAGCGGAATCCTTACGTAAAAATCAATCCATTGAAATTAAAATTGTAGGATTGTCTAATAGTCGTAAAATGTTATTCAATGAGGAAGGAATTGATTTAGAGAATTGGCAAAAAGATTTAGAAGAAAAATCAGAACCATTAGTATCTATTCCTGCATATATTGAGAAAATGAAATCCTTGAATTTACAAAACAGTATTTTCTTGGATAACACAGCAAGTCCTGATGTAGCGGGTCATTATGAAACGGTCTTAGATAGTAGTATCTCGGTTTCTACTCCCAATAAAATTGCCGTTTCTTCTAGTTTTTTACAATATCAGCGATTAAAAAATATTGCAAAATTAAGGAATGTACTCTTTATGTATGAAACAAATGTGGGTGCAGGTTTACCTGTTATTTCAACTTTAAATGACTTAATGAGTAGCGGTGATACCATCTTGAAAATAGAAGGGGTATTGTCAGGATCACTTTCCTTTATTTTTAATAATTTCAAAAAGGGAGTTTCTTTTTATGATATTGTAAAGGAAGCGCAAAAAGCAGGATATACAGAGCCCGATCCCAGAACAGATTTAAGTGGAAAAGATGTGCGTAGAAAAATTTTAATTCTTGCTAGAGAATCAGGATATCCAATGGAAAGTAATGATATCATAATTGATCCTGTTTTACCTGAAGCTTGCATGACTGCTCCTACAGTAGATGAATTTTTTGATACCTTAACATCTGAAAATGCATACTTTGAAAATCTATTAGAGGAAGCGAATAAAGAAAATAAAAAATTAAGAATCATTGCTACCTTAGAAAATGGTAAAGCAAGGATTGGTTTGAAAAAAGTAGATGCTTCTCACCCATTTTATTCTTTGGAAGGATCAGATAATATGATTGCCTTTACAACAGAAAGGTATAAAGATAGACCTTTAGTGATACGAGGACCTGGAGCTGGGGCAGAAGTGACAGCAGCAGGAGTTTTTGCAGAAATTATCACCATTGGCAATCGATTGTTTTCAGGAGAATAATTAAAAAAGGATAACATCAAAATGTTATCCTTTTTTGTTGGGTATGTCAAATAGTAAACATTAAAATTAATTCGAATTCCTACAAT
>JAHDFV010000186.1 GCA_020627985.1 Saprospiraceae bacterium | reverse complement strand
ATACGAAATGCCATTTTAATTCGACATAATGCGACGCAAAATGTATTAGTAAATGATGAAGATGAAGAATTAGGAATTGATTCGTTAAATAAAACAATAAAAAAAATCCATAAAGCTGCAAATGGAAATGTCGGAGAAACTTTAATGCGATGGGCTTACAACATGAAACCCGCTCGAGAAGATCAAATCACACCTAGAACTGATTATGATTTTGGTCTACCTGAATTCATGAGTCCTGAAGCAGCACTTATTCTTCGAGCGATTTTAATTCATAAAAAATCGAGTGAATATTTATTACGGAAAAAATTTGGACCTGCTTTTAAATCTACATTTAGTCCGATATTAAATCGACTTTTTAATTTAGGTATTTTAAAAAGACATATGGATGGCTCTATGGAAATCAACCCTTTTTTAGTCAATGATTTAGGAAGATTATTGGCTCAAGAAATTCAATTTTCTTATTCAAACCAATTCGCTAATAAAGAAAAAATATAATTAATGGATCAATTTATTTTAAGCTGGTCAAATTTATTTTGGGGAATTATATTTGTTTTAGCTATATATTTAATTCTTCAGTTTTTATTGACTTCAGTATTGCGTTCTTATTTTACTGGAAATCTTGGAACAGCTTTTTCAAGGAAATTAAAATCATTTATTCTATGGTATGAACCCGTAGCCATTATTTTTATATTAGTCATTTTTGTACTGATTAATCCAGCCTTACACGGTTTATTAATTGGTATTTTATTTTTACTTTCTTATTTACCGCTACGCAATTATATCGATGGTCGTTTCTTTTTATTGAATCATAAAATTCAAAAAGGACAACAAATTAAAGTCAAAAATGAAGAAGGTATTTTACAAAAAATTGGAAGACTCGGTGTTGCCTTTAGAACCAATGAAGGATCTCGTTTTATTAATTATACTCAATTAAGAAAAGAGGGGTACACATTATTAAAAAGTAGTACTACGAGTGGATTTCATCAGTTAATTCTTTCTGCACAAAACAAAGAAGGTGTAGATTCACAGAAAGTAATTGCAGATTTACAACATAAATTTCTAGACTGCCCTTATTTAGATTGGACCTATAAACCAGAAATGAATCCATTAAAGCAAGACGACAATAGCTTTCATTTAAAAGTTCTTTTATTTAAAGATCAACATTTAAATTATTTAAAAGATTGGATGGAAGAAAATGGGTTCGACTGTCAACTATATAATAAAAAACAACACGAAGCACTTACATATTCTTTATAAATTTAGACCATGGAAATACTGAATTCATATAATTTAATTATTGCCTCTAGTATCATTTTAATACTATCTTTCTTTTTTGGGGAGTTATCAAAAAAGACCAACATTCCTGCTGTATTAATGCTAATTTTCTTAGGAATTGTATTAAAGATTTCTTTAGATGCAACAGGAATGGGAGAAGAATTTGATTTCTTCCCGATCTTAGAAGTCCTTGGAATTATCGGATTAATTATGATCGTTTTAGAAGCCGCCTTAGAGCTCGAATTAAAGCGAGAAAAATACGTCCCTATAGCCAAAGCCTTTTTTATTGCGCTCATTGGGCTCATCCTTTCTACTTGGGTCGCTGCATTAATTTTGCACCAATTTATACCAGACATGAGTATGAAATCAGCCTGGTTGTATGCTACCCCATTATCTATCTTATCTAGTGCGATTATTATTCCTAGTGTAACAGGTTTAAGAGAAGATAAAAAAGAATTTCATATTTATGAAAGTACCTTTTCCGATATTATCGGCATCATGCTTTTCTACTTTTTAACAGGACAAATAGAGTCTGCTGGACATGCTGCGGAGCATACAGGAGGCATTGGAAGTTTCTTAGGTAATATCGTTTTAACCATTGTAATTTCTTTAATTGCGAGTTACGTGATTGTATTAATTTTCCAAAATATTAAATCGCATGTAAAGCTATTTCTATTAATTGCTGTCTTACTTTTACTATATGCTTTGGGTAAGAAAATGCATTTATCTTCTCTAATAATCATTTTAATCTTTGGATTATTAATGACCAATATGAAATTATTCTTTAGAGGATTTTTAAAGAAATGGCTGAACTATGAACAAGCCCACCACATTTACGAAGGGCTACATGTTGTTACAATGGAAACCGCTTTTGTGGTTAGAACCTTCTTCTTCGTTGTATTTGGTATGACCATTTCTTTGGCTTCGTTAGTGAGTGTAAATGTTGCGATTGTCAGTTTATTAATTATCCTGTCTATTTATTTAATTCGGTTTATTATATTAAGAATTTTTATCGGAAAAGATATACTACCACAATTATTTGTGGCACCCAGAGGACTAATTACTGTTCTCTTATTTTATGCTATTCCTCATGAAGCTGAAGTAGCTACATTTGATGCAGGTATTTTATTATTCATTATTATTGGTACAAGTTTAATTATGACATTCGCCATGATTTGGGATAAGCAACGAACAGGGAAAGCCATTAAAAAAGCTTCTGATAATCCTGTTGGTTATGAACGTTGGAAAGCACCAAGTATTGAGGAAGTGAAAGAGAAGATTTAAAAGCATTTTAAATTAAATAAAAAGCTCAGCACATGTTTTGTGTTGAGCTTTTTTTGTAACAAGCAATTGCTTGGTGGTTAAACCCCTAAATCCCTTAAAGGGAATTTGGGGGTAAAAAGAATCAATCATTATTTTCATAAAAATCATAAACTAAGCCTGCTCCCAATCCACCTTCCCTATTTTTCACAAAAATAGTATCAGCTTCCAGATTAATTATTAAATCAAATCCAGTTGAAGAAGATTGAGAATATCGTATAATATTAGGATTCGAATAATCTGATCTAAAATAATCACTTGCTTCATTAAAATCTGTAGAATTTTCGAAACCCTGATATGATTATTTTCTTCAGGCAATATTTCTATTTGCGTTTCAAATGGAGGATAAGTTACCTGACCATCTATTACACTCCAAAATCGGGAATAACAAATGACATCTTAGGTTTTGTAAATATTCTTTTGTTGTAAAATATCTTCTATTACAAAACTATCCATAACAGTTTGTTCATTTGCCTGTATCTCCTAATAGTATTTAATATTGGGTTGCAAACCTTTATCACAATAATATGTTTCATTATCAATCGTATCCAATAATACTGGATAATTAAAATCTATACTTTGCAACAGTAATAATGGATGAATTAGAAATGGGATTATCCCATTCAAATTCAAAACAACAATGAGGCGTTAATTCATTCTCAATAGGATAATTCAGTTGAAAAACATCTGAATCTTTACAACTCCAAATTAAACATAGGCTTAAACAACTAATTGGGATTAATATTTTTTTCATATAAGAAATATAAATAAAAAAGAGATAACTCGAAATTCGAATTATCTCTTTTTTTGCAATTTATTTGACGAAATATAAATCTTTTATTGTTATTATATTAGTTCAAAAATTCCTTTTAATAAAAATGTCTTGTACGCCAATGCCTACATTTAAAGACGTCTTATGATTATTGCCATGTTTAGTACTTATTGCATGAATTGTTCATTAAAAACAACGGAAAGAGGTGTATGAAAAAATACTTTCGCTAGATCATCTGGTGCTCCAGTAGTATATTCAATCACAGTGCTGTATGCATTTTCTAGTTCACCAGCAGAAACTTCGATAATATTATCACCATTATATGTAAAAACATAACTTCCTATTCCACATCTTTGAGCATTATATTCAACTAATTTATCATCTTCATAAATTAAGGTACTTTCGGGGCCTCCATTTGATAAATTATCATAGTGTTTTACTTTTATTAATTTATTATCTGCTGAATAAAACAATGAATCTATATTGTTATCACCACAATGATTAGAATTATGTACAATAGGCAAATTATTGCTATACATTATATCTCCACTTCTATGAAGTGTCATATCATAATCATATGATTCCCATCTGATTAAATTATTATTTGCATTATAAAAATATCTCAGATCATGCTGTAATGTAGGCTGAGCAATATTCCCATAAACATCAGATATTAAAGTACCATTATTATCATATGTCAATACTTGTTCATCCGTTAAAAGTTCTTGAACTTCTCCCTCATATCGTTTCAATTCGATTATTGATCCATTACGAATAACTACTTCATTGGACTCTTGAATATAATTTTGCCCCCCATTTTTTACAAATTCTTTAATACTAGAAATTTTATCATTTTCATACTCAAATTCATACCTATATCCGTTTCCATTTCCACTTAATGTTATGGAGCTTATCCTATTCATTTCAATAGGTGGAGGATCTACTATTGGATCATCAATATCTTCGTTACATGAAAAGGTACTTAAAATTAAAATTGGAATAAAAAGGAATATTAATATTTTTGAAAAATTCATTATACTATTTTTTAATGGTTAAAAATTATTACTGTTTTATTTTGAAATTTATCTTAAAACAATCTTACCTGATACCAAATGAAAATCGTTGGATTTCAAATTATAGAAATAAATTCCAGGAATTAGATTCCCTTTATCTTTATGAGATTATACTTATATAATGAGAAGAGTAAAAAATGTGTGTATTCTTTTTAAAGAATTTAACTAAAAAATAGTCCTTACATCCGAGTTTGCTTAAGAATTTTGAGAAATAACATTTTAGTATTAATCGTTATTTTTTTGTTACATCATAATTTCATTTTCTTTACAACTCCAACTAAAACATAGGCTTAGACATCTGATTAGGATTAATATCTTTTTCATAGTACATGAAAATTTTAGTTGTTTTTAAAAAAGTAAAATCTAATGAAATTAAAAAAGAGATAATCCGCATTTCGAATCATCTCTTTTTTACTTGTCATTAGACTAAAACAATAAATACTATGCGAATTCTAATTGTCGATATTCTTTAAATGTTATCATTCTACTAGAATCCTCGTCCCATAATTTATTGAACATTAATTTTAAACTCTTTCTAAAAGTGAGTATTGTTACAAATTGTTGGAGTACTGGATTTTCTTGAGCACATTTTTTAAGATTATAGTTAGGTATACCTGAACTCAAATGGTGGATATGATGATAACCAATATTACCTGTTAACCATTGAAATAATCGTGGTAATTTGTAATAGGTTGCTCCTTGGATCGCTGCTAATAAATAATCCCAATTTCCTTGCCATCTCATATATGTTTCTTCATGTTGATGTTGGACATAAAAGAACCAAAATGCAATGACCATAAAACTACACAGGATAGGTAATTGAACCAAAAGGAATTTTGAAAATCCTAAATAATAGCCTAAACCTAAATATGCTGCAATTAATCCTAAATTATTTAGTACTTGAGAAATTCGATCTCGGTTTATTTTTTTAATAGAAATTCCTTTTAAATCTTTAAAGCTAATTGTTGGGATTCGATTAGAAATGGTAAAATAAAATACGGGAACAAAACCAAATAGTACAATAGGGTTTCTAAATAAACGATATTTAAATTTACCCCATTTTGATCGTTCTCGATATTCTTTTACGGTTAAAAAATCTATGTCTCCAATATCACGATGTTCTAATTGCCCTGTATGACTATGGTGATAATTATGAATGGATGCCCAATATTTAAAAGGAATTGTACTTACTAAGCTACAAACTGTTCCAACTAAATTATTCCATTTTCTAGATTTGGAAAAAGATTGATGTCCACAATCATGTTGAATAATAAATATTCTGACCATGAAAAACGCATTAATTAATCCTAATAAAAAAGTAATTATATAGGAATAAGACATGCTATAATACATCAATATCCAAATGGCGATAAAAGGAAGAAAGGTATTAACCATTTGAATAATCGCCTTAGTATTACTTGGCTTTTGATATCTACGAATCATTTTACCCCAATTCCTTAATTTCTCTTTGATTTCAATTTCTCGATTATTCATAATGATTTTTACTTTAAACCTAGGGGTTAAATCTTAGAATGAATGCAAGGTATATGTTATTACACTAATAACCTTATAAAGTTTACTTAATTTAAGCATCCTATTGTCCTTCAAAATTTCATTTTAAAAACTCTTCAATATAAAACTACCTTGTAAGTCATTGACGAACAGGGCGGTTTATCATGAAAAAGTAAACTACTTTAGAACTTTAATCCTTTAGTACTTTATTTAAAGCAATAACATATTGTTTAATGACTTTGCTCCAAAAACTAGACGATATGGTACATCTATATATCTTTTCTGTTGTTCTTTCTAAAACATAAAATACTCGAACTTGATCTGAAACACTTCCTATAGGATCCGTACTTCCAAAATCATGATCAAAGACGTATCTATATTTTTTACATCACTCTAACTTTTGGAATTTTCCAGCTTCTTCATCTTCTTCAGTAAACTGTCCTTGATAACCAAAACGATATTTTTCTCCTGATGTTACAATTCTACTTAGAATTTTCCAATCAAAAGGATAACACTATGTCAAAATTTTAAAACGCCTTCTGTTAGACCGCTTTTCTATTCTTTCATTCTATTATCTTTAAAAGTCAATCATTCAATTCGATCTTCATAAATACGATATAACAATGACGTTTTTTTTGTAATAAAAGCTTTTATAACTGTCCTTTCTTTTGTTGAAGCTACATACATTTTAGGTTGTTCATCAATACCATTCTATCCTAGTTGGGGTACTTGACCATTTAATTGAATATAAAATGAAAAAAGAATTTGTTTTAGCATTATTCTTAATTTTTTTTTTAAATTTTAAAATGGAAATAAATAAATACGGATTCCAATTTGTTGTATCGACTTGAAAGTGGAATTAAGAATAAAAAGTGACTGTTTCTCTCTAATAAATTTATTAAATAGGAAATATCTGAACCTCAAATAAAAGATGTTTAAAAATTATTATCCATAAAAAAAGGATGCCCTCAATTTGAGAGCATCCTAAAAAATATGAAGTAAAAGTTTAATTCTGAATTTGATTAAATCAATTCAAACTTTCTATTAATTGACAATAATGAGTCTTTCAGAAAATACTTCGGTACCCATATTAATTACAACTACATACATACCTGCTTTGAAAATATTCTTATCTAAAGAAATTTCAAGACTTTCCATTCCTACTGTATGTATTTCTTCATATACTTTTGCCCCTCTTACATCATAAAATGTAATGGTTTGACTTAAAGGTTCTTCAGATACTTCCCAATTTTTGAAAGAAATATTAAGTAAATCTTTTGCTGGATTAGGACTCATAAAAGGCATCATTCCGTTTGTCCTCTTTCTTATTCCATCTAATTTAATTGGACCTTGTAAAGTTGTCGCATTTAAAGTATTAGAATAAAAATTAGAAACAAATTTCCTTCTAGATAAATCATTCACATGTAGATAACTTGTAAATGCCGTTGTTACATCTCCATTTTGCTTAGAAAAGGTTTTGCGACCTAATTTTCGGACATCATGACTACCTTCCATTTCTCCTCCAAAGAATATGTAATTTCGTTCAGAACAATATTTCATCTCTGTTAGAGTTTCACTATCAGGTGATCCGTAATTTATAGCATGAACAACTTTTCCATTAGTATCAAATCGAACGAAACCTAT
>JAHDFV010000185.1:4293-7654 GCA_020627985.1 Saprospiraceae bacterium | reverse complement strand
TTCTTAATCCTCTAGCTATTGTTTAGCATTTGATCATTTTTATAAAAAAGAAAAGGCTCGGAAAAATTTTCCGAGCCTTTTCTTTTTTTATTGAAATAGAATTACGATTTCTTTATAAATTTTTTAGATATTAATTTATCCCCTATTCTAAATTGTATGAAATATATTCCATCAGATAATGTAGAAATATTTATATCTTTAAACATGATTCCTACATTTGTTACTTCATTTTTTAAATATACTTCTCTACCATTAATATCTATTATCCTCGTCGTCATTTCCAATTCTTTATCTGCATTAATTTGAATAGAAATTTCTCCTTTCGCAGGATTTGGAAATACCTCTCCTATTTCAAAATTCACATCAACTATTCTAGTCGTTTGGGTATTGAACATTCCTGATGGATCTACTATGGGTCCATACGCACATTCACACCAAGATCTAACGGTATATTCATAATCAACACTAGGTGTTAAGCCATTTAATACCCGAGCAACCATCCCAGGTTGATAAGTCACTAATGTAGACCAAGTATCTGAAGTATTTGCTAAACGATATCGTACTTGAAATTTCTCTGCATGCATATAATCATCCCATTGAATTCTTACTTTATCAGCATTCAATATTACATGTTCCATATTTAATGGAGATTGACAAATTGGTGTTCTTGGTCTTACAGGTGCAGATAAAGTAGAATAGGTACCATCAACACATTTAGATCTTAACTTAATATCATAAACTGTATTTGGTTTTAATCCTGTTACAACCGCTGTTAATGAAGTTGTATTTATAGAAGTCCAAGAATCATTTGAGCCCGTTTTTCTATATCGTACTTGATAACTATCAGCATTGGGAACTGCATCCCAAGCTACTGATACTTCATTTGGATTATCACTTATAACATAAGTAATATTATTAGGTGTTTCTAATAGTGGACAATAATCTGCAGGTAAAGCATTGATGGTAAATGTTGCATCACTAATATCATAATAACCAGGATTTACTTTACTCGTAATTCGAATCAAATAATTCGAAGACAAAATACTGGGTAATGACCATGAATAGGTTCCTGAATTAACTGCATTATTAGAGATACTATTCCAAGTGACTCCATTATCATGTGAATAATCTAATATGACATTATTCGTGAAAGCTGTATTATCCCAAGTAATGATTTCGGTACTTGGAAAAGACAATACTTCCCCTCCATTCGGACTTAATAATAAAGGTGTCCCCGTATTGAAAAATTGTAATGAATCTTCTACAGGTCCATAAGCACATTCACAATATGAACGAACCGTATACTCATAATCTTGTCCTGGAACTACTCCATTGATCACCCGTGCTACCATACCAACTTGATAAGTAGTTAAAGGAGTCCATGTATCTGATGAACCTGCTTCTCTATATCGAATTTGATATTTAGTAGCATAATCATAATCATCCCAAGAGACTCTAACCTTAGAAGTATTAATGATTTGATCTACAATATTTAATGGGGGTTCACAAATTGGTGTTCTTGGCCTAGAAGGAGCACTTAAAGTTGACCATGTTCCATCTATACATTTTGCTCTTACCTTAAAATCATAAACTGTATTTGGTTTTAATCCTGTTGCCGTAACAAACAAATTACTTGTATTCAAAGATACCCAAGGATCATTTGAACCATTGATTTTATATCTTAATTGATAAGAACTGGCAAGAGTAACAGCATCCCAAGAAAAATATACTGAATTCGGATCATCATTCAATGTAAAATTGAGATTTGTTGGTGTTTGAATTGCAGCACATGTACAAATGATATCATCAGTTATACTAAAATAAGTATCACTAATATCATAATTATTTCCGTTAGCATCTTCTACTTTTATTAAAACTTCATCTTCAATAATTTCAGGTAAAGTCCATGAGTAACTTTGAGTTGAAGTTGAAACTCCATTTTCAATGACAATCCATGTAACACCTCCGTCTAAAGAATATGAAAGATCATATAATCCAAATGATGTAGTTTCAGACCAAGTAATATCATATGTATTACAATTAATCAAATTCTCGCCCCCATTTGGACTTAGAATAGTTAAAGGATTAGGTGTATTACTGATTTCAAAAGGTTGATCACTTACATCTTCTTTACATGCATCTAAATTATCAACTACTCTGATTTGAACATTAGAAGAAATATTATTTGGAACGATCCAATCATATGTATTCGTAGAAGTATTATATGCTGTAACTATAGAAATCCAACTTCCTCCATTTACATTATAATATAAATCGTAAATATTAGAAATTCCATCTGAAGACCATTCTATCTGATAAGTTGAACCTGCAACTAAAACATCTCCAAAATTCGGTTTGATGACTTCAACAGGTTGTATAATTGAAAATACATTATCACTAACATCATCATAAGCCGTTTGATAATATGGTTTCACTCTTACTAAACACTCATCCGAATAAATATTAGGAATATCCCAATCATAGGTAGCAGGATTTGAATTATTATACCAATTTGTTTGAATTGTGTTCCAAGAAATTCCATTATTAGTAGAATATTCTATAGTATATCTATTCCAAGCTGGAGATCGATCAAAAGTAATAGAAGTTAGAGTACATCCACCTAAATCTGCACCATCCCCATTTGGTGTAATGATCTTAACGGCTGGTTTAATTGTGAAAGTATTATCACTAATATCTGTTTTACTAACATTATTATATTCACTAACTTTAATTAAACATAATTCTGAATCTAAATTAGGTACAGACCATGAATAAGTTCCATCATTAGAAGTATTTGAAGTAATTAAATTCCATGTAGTACCATTATCATAAGAATATTCAATTCTTACATTGGTGTAATATGTACTATTATCCCAATGAATAGCTTCGTTTACACCAGCATATAAAATTTCACCTCCATTTGGTTCTGTTACCAATGGTGTTTTGGGTAAAACGGTAAATACTAAATCAGAATCATCATACTTACAAGTATTTTGATAATCTAATATTCTTATTTTCCACTGATCTGATGGTACATTAGGAAGAGTAACATTATAAGAGTTTCCTGTTATATTTGAATATAGAGTCGTCCAAGAACTTCCTCCATTTGCTGAATATTTTATTTGATAATATCCAGAGGCGCCAGGTAAATTTGTCCAAGTAACGGGTATTACTTGTTCAGCATTATAAACTTCACCCCCATTAGGTGATGTAACTGTTATATCTTCATTGGGTTGGATAGTAAAGGCTGTATCACTTATATCTTCATCATTATCCGTGGATACTATTTTAAATAGACATTGAGATGAGTTGATATCATTTGGAACATTCCAATTAAACGTTTGGGTTACAGATGAACTTC
>JAHDFV010000185.1:0-4193 GCA_020627985.1 Saprospiraceae bacterium | reverse complement strand
CTTCATCCCAAGTAATTAGGGCAGTACAATCTGGATACAATTCTTCTCCTCCATTTGGAATTAGAACAACTGGATCATCTGGAATAATTTCAAAAACAGCATCACTAATATCTACCATACAATTTTCATTGTAATCATAGATTCTAATTAAACATGTTGCAGATGGATTATTAGGAATAGTCCAATTGTAAACTCCATTTGTATTAAAATGATAATTGGCTATCGTAGTCCAATTCGAACCATTATTTAAAGAATAAGAAATATGAAAATAATCAGATGTTCCTTGCCTATTCCAAGTGATAGGGTAAACATCTCCACCTTTCCATATTTCACCACCATTAGGAGATGTTATTTCTACTGGAATATTAATCGTAAAGACAGAATCACTTATATCAGTATACGAAGTGTTATTTGCATCTGTAATTCTTATTTTTACATTATTGGATTGTACAAAAGGAACGGTCCAATTGAATACACCATTTGTAGCTAAATAATTTGTTGTAACTGATGCCCAAGTCCCACCATTATCTAGAGAATAATCAATATCAAAGTAATCTGATACATTAGATCCTTGAGTCCATGTGATAGGATAAACCTCACATGAATACAAAACTTCACCACCGTTGGGTTGAACGATCGTTATGTCTTGAGCTGATAAAATTGTAGTAAAAAGAAATGAAAAAAGGAAAGTTAAGAATTGTAATCGCATGGTTATCTTTTAAATGTATTAAGACCACAAAGATACAGAAAACGATTACTCTTTTAGGTAATTTTACATTCTAGATCAGTCATATTTGTAATGGGAAAAGACGATTTCATCATTTAAAAGATAATCACATCAAAACTTACTTTAATATCATTTCTTCCTTGAGCAAAATCTATAATACCATCTGAAACTCCAAGACCATACTTATCAGGCTGATGTCTTAAAACAATATCTAATGTCCCAAATCCAGCATTACCAACAGTGCAAAAATTTTCTATTCCAATTGGTTTTCCTTCAACATCAAAATCATTATAATTAATATTGATATCTAATTCTTGCGAAGTAGAAAAGAAAAATTGATGATCAAAACCTTCTTCTAAGATCTCAAGTGCTCTATCTATGGTTGGACTTTTAGATTCATCTAATAAGTTAATCTTCATATTATAACTGGTATTGGCAATTAATGATCCACCATTTATAGTAGGATCATTTCCTCCTGGCCCATCCAAATCTTGATAAATCATTGTAACAATAGTGCCTTGCTCGGGAGTAAAATTTATACTTAATGTTGTTATATTTTCTCTTTCATTATTATCCTTTTCATCATTTGAACATGAAGAAACCAATAAAAGAAGAATTAGGAATGATAATATTTTTATAATTTTCATGATTTATGAAATTGAATCAAGTATAAATTTAAAGATAAAAAAAGCCAACCTTGGTAAGGTTGGCTTTTTTATTATCCTCCGAAATCATCAAAAGAAATATTCTCTTCAGGTACTCCTAATCGATCTAAGGTATCGATTACTGATTTATTCATCATTGGAGGACCACAGAAATAATATTCAATTTCTTCTGGTTCAGGATGATCCTTTAAATATTCTTCATAACATACTGGCATAATGAATCCTTTAAATCCATCTCCAGGTGCATCAATATTTTCTTTGATTTTCCAATTATCTTCTTCTAATGGATTATCTAATGCTACATAGAATTTGAAGTTTGGAAATTCTCTTTCTATTTCTCTGAATTGCTCAATATAGAACAACTCTCTCTTTGTACGCCCACCATACCAATATGATACTTTACGATCTGTTGTTTTCAATGTGTGGAATAAATGGAATAAGTGAGAACGTAATGGCGCCATACCAGCTCCACCTCCTACATAAACCATTTCTTTCTTCGTTGGCTTAATAAAGAATTCTCCGTAAGGTCCTGAGATGGTTACTTTATCTCCTGGTTTTTGATCAAACACATATGAAGAACAAACTCCTGGGTTTACATTCATCCAAGCATTAGCTGCTCTATCCCATGGTGGAGAAGCGATACGGATATTCAACATAATAATATCTCCTTCAGCTGGGTGATTCGCCATTGAATATGCTCTGAACTGAGGCTCAGGGTTTTTCATTTGTAATGGCCAAAGATTGAATTTATCCCATTCTGATTTAAACTTCATTTTATCATCACCATGATGTTCTGGGTGAGCAGAGATATCAAAATTCTTATAATCGACTGTTACGACAGGTACATCAATTTGTATATATCCACCAGACTCAAAATCCATTTCTTCTCCATCAGGTAATTTTACTACAAATTCCTTAATGAAAGAAGCTACATTATAATTTGACTTAACTGTACATTCAAATTTCTTGATTCCGAAGATTTCTTCTGGAATAGAAATTTCCATATCTTCTCTAACTTTTACTTGGCAGGCTAAACGTTTATTTTCAGCAGCTTCCTTTCGAGTCAAGTGATTCATTTCTGTTGCCAAAACATCACCGCCTCCTTTGTGTACATGACATTCACACATGGCACAAGTACCACCGCCACCACAAGCAGAAGGTAAGAAAATACTTTTGGAAGAAAGTACATTCAATAAATTTACTCCTGGCTTAACCACTAAAGGGTTTTCAGTATCTCCGTTCACGATGATATTTACATCACCTTGAGGGACAAGACGCTTTCTAGCAGAAAGCAACATATAAGATAAGGCAACGATTACCGCACTAAACACAGCAACTGCTATCAATATCAACATTAAATCCTCTGTTCCCATAAGAAGTATCTTTGTATTATTTTTTTGTAATCAGCAATTAAAAAATTACTGCTTCTTTTATTAAACGCCTAAATCTATTCCCATTAATGACATAAATGCCATTCCCATTAATCCGGTGATTATAAATGCCATTCCTAATCCTCTTAAAGCTGGTGGAACATCTGAATATTGAATTTTTTCACGAATAGCTGCTATAGCAATAATCGCTAAAAACCATCCAAACCCAGATCCTAAACCGAAGGCTATTGAATCACCGAAATTATATTCTCTAGATACCATAAATAAAGAACCACCTAAGATGGCGCAGTTTACGGTAATTAGCGGTAAGAATATTCCTAATGAATTATATAAGGAAGGAGAAAACTTTTCAATTATCATTTCAACTAATTGTACCATTGATGCAATTACAGCAATGAACAAAATGAATCGTAAGAAAGTCAAATCCATTCCAAAAATACCTGTATCAGATAAAAGGTATTCGTTTATTAACCAGTTAATTGGCATAGTAATACCTAATACGAAAATTACAGCTAGACCTAAACCGAAAGCTGTTTTAATCGTTTTAGAAACTGCTAAGTATGAGCACATTCCTAGGAAATAGGCTAATACCATATTTTCTACAAAAGCAGCTTTTAGAAATAAATTTAATGCATCCATTTTTTTATATCTTAATCGTTAGATTATTTCGTTTTAATGCGTTGATTCTACTATTAAGAGATATCAACTAAATCTTTGTTCCAGCTTCTTTGTGCCCAAATAATAATTCCAATAATAAACATAGAAGAAGCAGGTAATACCATTAAACCATTGTTGGTGTACCAAGAAAACCAAGAACCATCTGCTGCGGTATTGATTAAATATTCTGTTGTTTCATTTGTTGCTCCAATGATATTGATACTACCAATTGGTGAACCAGCAAATAAAGTTCCTTTACCAAAGATTTCTCTGATTACAGCAATTATAATTAAAATTAAACCATAACCTAAACCATTACCGATCCCATCTAAGAATGATCTCCATGGTTTGTTCGCTAAAGAGAACGCTTCTAAACGACCCATTACGATACAGTTCGTAATAATTAAACCAATAAATACAGAAAGGTCTTTATAAACAGGATAACTTGCTGCTTTTAAAGTCAACTCAACTATAGTCACTAAACTCGCAATGATAATTAATTGAACAATCATACGAACTTGACTTGGAATATAATTTCTCAGCAAAGAAGTAATTAATGCTGAAAAACCACAAACAAAAACTACGGCTACAGCCATAACTAGTGCTTTAAAAGTTAGGGTTGTTACCGCTAATGCGGAACAAATTCCTAATACTTGGACTGTAACTGGATTGTTACTGTCCAAAGGATCGGTCAACAGTTTCCTTTCCTTTTTACCAAATAATGGTTCTTTTTCTTGAACAGCAGTTTCAGCC
>JAHDFV010000184.1 GCA_020627985.1 Saprospiraceae bacterium | reverse complement strand
TCTTGAATATTTGTCCAACCATTTCCAAAAGAAGGTACAATACCATGTAAAAAATTAACATTCGATTGATTATATTGACCTATGTCCACACAAAATTGTACTGTTGTATTGGGCGGATATAATCCACCTGGAAAATCAGAGGCTGGAGGATTTGCCGTTATCCCTGCATCAACTAAACAAATGCCATCACTACATAAAAATTGTTCAGTAAAAGTAGTAGTACAACCTCCTACAGATAATTCAAAACTCCAGTTATCTAAGTCAGATAAATTATTAATGGTAAATATCTCCCCGTCAGTAATTAATCCTGGATTTCCTTGCACATTACCCGCACCATTTTCATTTAAAGTAAAAGACGCATTTCCATTTACTAAAATATCAACTGAACCTGTACCTGTTGTTGGATCACAATCAGGAATCACTTGAATTGTTGGTATTTCAGGATAGGTAATAGATATTGGTGTTCCTGTTCCAAAACAATTATCTCCATTCTGATCATAATTAAATACTCCATTCGGATTTCCACCACCTGTACCATCATCCATTGTGATTGGAACCATCCAAACTGTTCCATTACCATCTCCAGTAATACCTGCATCAATATATGCTTGAGGAAAACCACCATTATTTGTAGCAAATGAACCTGCACTAGCTGGATCAAAATCAATTCCTGTCCAAAATAAACCAGAAAAACAAGCTACATCATTATCAGGAACAGGGTTCGCTGGAGGGGCACAATTATAAATCGCATACATAATTTCGCTTTCTTCTCCTGGGAATGGAGTTGGTAAGACAAAATCATTATTTGATGATATATCAATAGATTCTCCATCACATAAAACTATTGTGTTCCCAGTCCCTCCTGGGCTACTAACATTATATGTTCCTGCATTCGCTAAACAATCTGTCACAATTGTACAATCAGTAGCCCCTGTACTAGAACTATTAAGATTAGCAGAAATGTTAGTTGGGTTATTTGAAAAGTTAGTTATCATTAAGATATAGACTTCTCCAACTGCTGCCCCAGAAATATTAGCTTCTTCAGAAGTTGCTGTATTATAACTACAATCAATTGCATTAGGTAAACTACCACAATCCGCTTGAGCTGAGGTTAAATTATTGTATGGTCCCCAAAGTGCAAAATCAATATCTTCCGCTGGAGCTGAGGTTAAATCTATGTTTAGATCACCTGCAGTTGCTATTTCTAAATAATACCATGCAGCATTGGGCTGAGTTAAGACTTCATTTCCTCCACCACATGCATAGCTATTACCCGAAGGTTGAAAATCTCCATTATTTACTCCAGCTGCAAATGTCACACCTCCATCTGTACAGAAGGCTTGCATGGTTGCACAATCATCAGATTGGGCTTTTAAAGAAAATGAAATGAAAAATAAAATTGATAATAAATAGGTTATTTTAGTAAAATGCTTCATTTGCCGAAATTGAAATAGGTATAAATTAATTGAAGTGGACTTTGAGTGTATTACATTAAAAGAATTAATCTTTGTTTTTAATCTCTAAAAATAATTGTTGTAATTTTTTTACTTCAGCTTTAATTTCTTCAGAAGGAGGTAAATTATTGAGATGATTAATCTTTTTTTCTATACTAATCATCTTCTTTTCTTTATTTGTTAGTATTTTTTTATTGGGGTCAGCTATATAAAGAGGCTTTGATGATCGTTTCATTTTATTTGAATGGTCATTGAGTCTAGCTTTGTGTAATTGTTTTTTTCGAAAATCTTCTTGTAATTTATTGTAATCCTTATTTTTAGTTGCATTCTGTTTTTGGGGTTTTTCTTTTCTCAATAAAGAGTCAAAAGAAAAATTTGATCCATTTGAACCATAAGCGGCATACGCAATAGTTGAAATTACAACAAGACTTAAAATTGAAAGAATTAGATATAGATTTTTCATGATCACTGATTGTTATTAAATATCCTTTATTTTATAAACTTATTAGATTTTTATCTGTTTAAAACAAACACCATATCTAAGTGAATTTATATTTTACATTGTCACATATTAAGCAATTTTAATGTCGACTAATATGTAATTTAACAAATGATTCTATTTTCACATAACAAAAACAATATTTTTACGATAACAAAATTGTAAATTCTTTTAAACCCAAATTCTTTACATCATTTAAAACTGTTTCTTTTTCAAGAAAGAAAAGAGTTGAAACAACTTATTTTAGTAATATTTCGTTATTATACTATGTGATCTTATCTTTAAAGAATTTAGAAAAATATTGTCTTTGAAATATGGCAGAAAAGAAATGCTTTTTAACGATAAGTCTAATCCTATCCTTCCTATTTTTATTTAATAATTTACAGGCAACTCATAATAGAGCTGGAGAAATAACAGTTGAACAAATTGGTGATTTATCCCTAAGAGCTACTATTACTACTTATACTAAAACGAGTAGTGTCCCAGCGGATCGGGACAGTCTAGAAATTTGTTGGGGTGATGGATCCTGTCAATTTTTGGTGCGATCGAATGGCAATGGTAATGAGTTAGATAATGATATAAAGTTTAATATTTATATTGGTACGCATACTTATCCCGGTAGAGCTACTTATAATATCAGCATGAAAGATCCTAATCGAAATGCTGGAATTTTAAATGTAAATGATCCTAATTCTGATAATATTGCATTTTTCTTACAAACTACTTTTACTTTTTTAAATCCACTTTTTCAAGGGTATAATAATTCACCTGAATTATTGCAACCGCCTGTTGATGTTGCTTATATTGGTCAACCCTTTATTCATAATCCTAATGCTTTTGATCAAGAAGGCGATAGCTTAGCTTATGAATTAATTATCCCACAGATGGATATTAATGTAAATGTCAGTAATTATTTATTTCCTGATGCTATAGAACCTGGACCAGATAACATGATTTCATTGAATGAATTGACAGGTGATTTTCTTTGGGACTCCCCTCAAAAAGTAGGAGAATATAATATTGCCATTTTAATAAAAGAATATAGAGGTGGTTTGTTAATCAGTACTATCATTCGGGATATGCAAATTCGAGTTTTAGAAGGGAACAATCAGCCTCCTGTAATAGAGACTGTAGATGAAATATGTGTTATTGCTGGAGAAACGATACAATTTAATGTTGTAGCAACAGATCCTGATATTCCTCTACAATTAATTCAACTTACAGCTTTAGGAGGACCTTTTGAATTAGAACCCAATCCAGCTATATTTAGTGTACCCACTGGTTTTCAAACACAAGATGTTGTCGGTGAATTTTTATGGACACCGCCTTGTGATGTTATTTCAGATCAATATTATTCTGTAGTATTTAAGGCTTTAGATAATTTTGGTAATGAGGGTTTATCTACTTTAAAAACTGTACGAATAAAAGTAGTTGGACCACCACCTGAAGATTTACAAGCTATTCCTGGTAGTGGACTTGTAGATTTAAGTTGGGAAAGTCCTTATGATTGTGAAATTACTCAGAGTGATTATTTCCAAGGTTTTTCTGTTTGGAGAAGAAATAGTAGTTTAAATATTCCATTAGACACTTGTGATCCAGGCATAAATGGATATACTTTATTGGCTTTAGATACAAAAGATTTAGTTGGAGGAAGATATGTTTATACTGATACAGAAGTAGAAAGAGGACGAAGTTATTGTTATCGTGTTGTAGGAGAATTTGCGCAAACTTCGGCTGGTAGTAATCCCTATAATCGGGTACAAAGTTTACGATCTGAAGAAATATGTGTTCAATTGAGTAGAGATATTCCACTCATCACCAATGTAAGTGTTCTTAGTACTGATATCGCTTCTGGTACAATGGAAATTAAATGGACAAAACCAGTCGCTGAAGATTTAGATACTTTAATGAATCCAGGTCCTTATACTTATGAAGTTTGGAAGGCAGATGGCAATACTCAAACTGGTTTAACTCCCATACCTGGAGCTACTTTCACCAGTTCAACTTTTTTTGGTGCTAATGATACTACATTTATTGATACAGGTTTAAATACCTTTCAAAATGCTTATAGTTATCAAATTGCATTTTATGTGAATGGTGAAACTGAACCACTTGGCTTTACTAATGTAGCTTCTTCTATTTATTTATCTGTAGCTTCAACGGATGAATTAAACATACTGAGCTGGGAAATGGATGTTCCTTGGGAAAATTATGAATATGTGGTTTATAGAGCTTCTCCTTCAGGAGGAACTTTTGATTCCATTGGTGTAAGCCCAATAACCGAATATTATGATGAAGGACTAATCAATGGAGTTGAATATTGTTATTATATAAAAGGATTAGGAACTTATAGTATTGATGGAATTGTTGATCCTTTGATCAACTTATCTCAAGAAGCATGTGGAATTCCTTTAGATACTATTCCGCCATGCCCACCTGTTTTAATGATTGAAAATATTTGTGAAAATTTAGATCCGAGTACACCAGCAGAAGATTTACAAAATTCATTGATTTGGACAAACCCTAATAATATTTGTACAGATGATGTCTTGCAATATAATGTATTTTATGCCGCTAATGAAAATTCAAATTTTGATATTATAGAAACGTTGAATTCGGCTGAAGATACAACATTAATACATCAACCTAGTTTTACATCTATAGCAGGCTGCTATTATATCACAGCTATTGATACTGTTGGAAATGAAAGTATTCCTAGTAATGTTGTGTGTGTAGACAATTGTCCTATTTATGAATTACCCAATGTATTTACTCCTAATGGGGATGGTAATAATGATCTTTATATTCCGTTTCCTTATCGATTTATTGATCGAATTGATTTAAAAATATATGATCGTTGGGGTGGATTAGTTTTTGAAACTGAAGACCCAGATATCAATTGGGATGGTACTAATTTAAATGGTCAAACTCTTTCTGATGGTACTTACTTTTATGTTTGTAAGGTTTTTGAAAATCGAGTACAAGGTGTACTTCCGATTTCAGAACCATTGAGTGGGTATATTCATTTATTACAAGGAGAATAAAGCTGGAGCATGTTTACAGGAATTATAGAAACGTTAGGTGTTATTAAAGAAATTGAAAAAGAAGGTACTAATTATCATTATACTGTTCTTTCTGATCTTTCACATGAATTGAAAATTGATCAAAGTGTTTCTCATAATGGTGTTTGTTTAACCGTTACTGAATTGGTTAAAGGAGGTCATAAGGTTACAGCAATAGAAGAGACGATGCTTAAAACAACACTTGGATCGTTGAAGGAAAATTCTATCGTAAATATTGAAAGAGCAATGGTTTCTGGTGGTCGCTTAGATGGACATATTGTTCAAGGTCATGTAGATGGTACAGGGAAATGTGTTGATATTAAAGAAGTAGAAGGAAGCTGGTATTTTACTTTTTCTTACCAGCCTACTCCATTGCATTTCCTAGTTGACAAAGGTTCTATTTGTATTAATGGAGTGAGTTTAACTGTAGTTAATCCTGTTGATGATCAATTTTCTGTTGCTATTATTCCTTATACTTATGAACATACATCTTTTAGAGATATAAACATTGGGGATTCTATTAATTTAGAATTTGATGTTTTAGGAAAATATATTGCTAAATATATGCAATTGTATGTCCCTGCTTTAAGAAATAATTTCAATCAATAAACAAAATATAAATACTCTTAAATAAAAATGAGGTCTTACATTGTTGCAAGACCTCATTTTTTGTATTCCTAGTATATTAAAGATTAATATTCATCTTCATTAAAGAAAAAGTCGTCATACCTGGGAAAATCTGGCCACACATCCTCAATACCATCATATCTTTCTTCTTCTTCTTCTAATTGTTGAAGATTTTCAATGACTTCTAAGGGCGCACCTGAACGCATAGCATAATCAATCAACTCGTCTCGCGTTGCTGGCCAGGGAGCGTCTTCTAGATTAGATGCAAGTTCAATAGTCCAATACATAAATAAAATTATTTAATAAGTTTGTAATTATGTTGTGTATGTTTTAAGCAAAATTATACACTACAATTTTAGTAACGTTAAGAATTGCTAAAATGTTTCAAAGTATAATACAAAAATTTTGCCTATAATTTGAGCGCAAATGTAAGGATTGCAAACTTATATTCCAAATTTATTTATTTTTCATAAAGCACTGAATATCAATAGATTAAAATATCTACTTTAATTCGCCTAAAACGCGGGCACTCCTTAATTGATATTCTTTAGGAAAAATTCCTATTTGGCAGGTATTTTCTGGTCCTGTTGGATCACAGATAATATAATTCTTTCCCCTATGCCTGTAAGATTTACCTTTAGCCGCTTTTAAATCCACTCCGAAAGATAAATGATTTGGCATGGCAATGACTACAGCTTTTAAAGGCGTAAGCTCTTTGACTAGATTATATATTACAGCTACTTTATCTTCACAATCTACAGATGGATAATATAATGCTTCCTCAGCTGTAAGTGGTCGGTTATTTTTTCCAAAATTTCTTTTATCTGATCCATAGGTTAAGGCTCTTCTCGTAAATGTTACGAGATATTCCATTTTTTCAATATCAGAAAAATTAGAAATTCTTTTTTTCAAACTCGGTATTAATGAAGTTTTAATCGCAGAAGATAAAGGCGTTTTGACATAATCAATTTCATCAAATTTGGGATAATCTTTCATTAAAGTAATGAATGTTTTATCAATGCTCGCACTTAATAATTCTTGTTTTCCTTTAAAATCAAATTTATAAGTAATGTTTTCTTTTTTCTCTGAAAACTTTGGAAAGTTATTTAATTTAAATGAAAAGTCTTTACCATATTTATTGGGTACAAACTTAACTCCATAGACCATATTGACCATTCGGCCATTGGCTAATAAATAAGTAAGGTTTGCAAAAGATTTTCCTTTATCATCATACATTGGTGATTCGAAAACTTCTTCTTTGGTTGCTACATTAACATAGATCGTTGATTTAGTAAAAGTAGCTCTTGCATCATAGCCCTCTTTTACTAAAATTACCCAAGTCATCATATCTATGAATCTATTTGACCGATTTGTATTTATTTTTTCTAAGGATTTGTGAATTAATTTAGCGTATAACCAATCATTTAATTGGTATTTATTTTTAGCTGCTTGAACAGATTTAATGAAAGTAGTTGCAGATCTTTGCGAAAGACTTTTATAAGCTTTCTCAATTCCAGGTTCTTTTAAAAGACTCCCTGAATAATTATCAAATAATTCTTTTTCGTATTTTATCAGAATAGATTCTCCATAAAAATCTACTATAATTTGCTGTCCATTTGCTAAAGACGATATTATTAAAAAGCAAAAGAATGTATTTAATACTTTCAGCATATTTAGATTATTGAATTCTAGACTTTGTTTTATGACTACACTATTAAAGGTTATCACGAATAATTGATTAAGAACAAATTGATTTTTTTGGAAAATACTGCATCATCTCTCTCAACCGTAGCTAAGGCTACGCTTTTCGAGTCCTTCTTTGTCTTTTCCAAAAATCTCTAATTTGTCTCTCATAAAAAACTTTTCGTGATCACCTTTATTAAGAACGTATTTTCTTTTCAAAAGATTATTTAAAATAAGGGATCTTTATTTTAAATGTTGAATTATAACAATTCGATAACTTAATGCGAATAAAAAAGAGGATGACTCAAAAGTAAAATGAACATTCTTAGAATTGCTTATTTGAAAA
>JAHDFV010000183.1:6493-7673 GCA_020627985.1 Saprospiraceae bacterium | reverse complement strand
ATGACCAAAGATAATTGCGGCATAAATTTTATTTATTTTAAATATATGCCAATTTACAAACAGTTCTACGATTTGTATTAGGAATCTTTGTTAAATCATATCGTTTTGTATAAAGATTTAGATAATGGAATGTTTGTATTTTTAATACTTTGATATCCATTTTTGATATTGATAAAAGAATGAATTCCTTTTTGCTTTAATAAAGAAGCTGCGATCATTGAACGATATCCACTAGCACAATGAATATAAATATTATGACCACTTTTTAAATTAAATTTACGCTTAAAACTAGATAAAGGTATATTAATAGCATCTCTAATATGACCCTTGTTAAATTCAGATTTTTTTCTGACATCAATAATTTGATTAAAACTATTTTTTTGTAGTAAAGGTTCTACTAGATTTGCTGAAATAGATGAGATATAATCTAATTTAAATCTTTCTTTTTTCCAAGCATTTATTCCCCCTTTTAAATAGCCCAAAACTTGATCAAAACCTACTCTTGATAATCTAATTATAGCTTCTTCTACTTTGTTTTCATCAGCAACTAATAAAATAGGTTGATGGATATTTTTGATAATAGCTCCAACCCAAGGAGCAAAACTTCCATTTAATCCAATAAAAATCGAACCAGGAATATGTTCTGTTTCGAATTCATGTTGATGTCTTATATCTAAAATAATAACATCTTTAAGAAATGCAAGATTTGCGAAATCATTAGCGAATAGCGGTCTATTACTTTTTCTTAAAATTGCATCAATACTTTTATATCCTTCTTTATTTAATTTGACATTATCAGGAAAATATGCAGGAGGTTTTTGTAAACCATTTGTCACCTCTTTTATAAATTCTTTACGAGTCAAATATGATCTTAACGCATAATTAGTTTTCTTCTGATTTCCTAATGTATCAACAGTTTCTTTACTCATTTTTTTTCCACACGCAGATCCTGCACCGTGAGCAGGGTAAACAATAACATCATTAGGAAGAGGCATTATTTTATCTCTTAAACTTTGATATAACATTCTTGCTAAATCTTCCGTGGTTAAGGTGTCTGATTTTTGAGCTAAATCTGGTCTGCCAACATCACCTAGGAATAAAGTATCACCTGTAAAAATACAATGTTCTTTACCTTGCTCATCCAATAATAAATAAGTAGTACTTTCTAAAGTATGACCTG
>JAHDFV010000183.1:0-6473 GCA_020627985.1 Saprospiraceae bacterium | reverse complement strand
AAACTTTTATTTTTATTTTACCCAGTTCAAAAACTTGTTCATCATTAGCAATAATCGCGTGAAAAGTGGGATTTGCTTTAGGTCCAAATATAATGGGAGCTCCTGTTTTTTGTGACAAAGTCAAATGTCCACTTACAAAATCAGCATGGAAATGTGTTTCAAAAATATATTTTAATTGAGCATTTTTAGAATTAATTTTGTCAATGTAAGGTTGAACTTCTCTTAATGGGTCAATAATTGCAACTTCTCCGTTGCTCTCGATATAATATGCTCCTTGTGATAAGCAGCCTGTGTAAATTTGTTTTATAATCATAACGCACTTTTGACGCAAATTATAGGTTTAGATACTATTTATGTGTAACAAATATTACTTAAAAGATAAATCATTAAAAGTGAAGGAATAAAAAAAGAGCAAACACAATAAAATATAGACCTATTTTAAAGTTTTGCTCTCTGCACACAAAAATAACACTCAATATTTAACCCAAATATTTATCTTAATTTGGAAATGGGAGTGCAAATTTATTTAGAATTTATTTTCTCAAAGTAATAATTGTTACATAGGTTAATAAAAAAGTCCCTTTAGGGATTTAGGGTTATGAGAACAATTGTTAAAACTTCTTTACCCTAATCTCTAAAGGGACCTTAAATGAGTAAGAATCCAATTTTAAAAATGTACGTAAAAAATAATGCATCTTAATATAAACTGTAAATATTAAAAGGCATAAATTAAATAAGAAATCCCTTTAGGGATTTAGGGTTTAATTAATGGGGCAATTTATCTTTTAATACTCCATAAGTAAATGTTCCAAGTAAAGCACCCAAAATAACTATTAAAATAGAAAGATAACCATAACCAACTAAAACAAACATAGGGCCAGGGCAAGCACCAGACAAAGACCAACCTAATCCAAATAAAGTACCTCCTAATAAATAACGAATGATGCTTTTATCTTTAGGTTTGAAATTAATCTCGCCACCAGATATGTTTTTCATTTGAGTACGTTTCATGACTTGAATCATAATAACTCCTAGAATAACAGTTGAACCTATGACACCATACATGTGAAAAGATTCAAATCGAAACATCTCATATATTCTAAACCACGAAATAATTTCCGCTTTCGTCATTACAATTCCAAAAAGAATACCTGCGAGTAAAAATTTAATATATTTCATGATTATTTAATTTCAAATTAAAAAATAATGGGTAAAATGAGGTGAGTCATAATTAATCCACCAATAAAAAATCCAATAACAGCAATTAAAGAAGGAACTTGTAAATTACTTAATCCACTAATCGCATGACCCGATGTACAACCTCCTGCATACCTTGTTCCGAAGCCAACTAAGAATCCTCCAAATATTAAAATGAATAAACCTTTAGTAGAAGATAAAGCAGTTGTGCCAAAAATTTCATTGGGTAAATATTGTTGTCCTGCATCTTGAAAACCTAATTCTTGTAATGCCGAAATAGTAGTAGGATTTAAATCTAATGTTTCTTGTGGCATTAAAAATTGAGCAGCAATTAAACCTCCTAAAATTGCACCCAAAACAAATACTAAATTCCATCTTTGACTTTTCCAATCAAACTTAAAAAAGTCGGCATACTTACCAGCACCAGCAATGGTACACATCGTTCTTAAGTTGGAAGAAAATCCAAAACGACCTCCAAAATATAATAATAAAAACATCACAAATGCAATGATAGGACCCGCAACATACCAAGGCCAAGGTTGTAATAAAAATTCCATTATCCTTTAATTAATAGAGAAAGAAGTAAAATTATAATTATTGTTTAAAAGAATGAGTAACAAATGTTACGAACTAGGACTAAATTCAAGAACTTTAATTTTATTTCTATGCGTTTCTATTTTTTTATCGAGTATTAATTTTTTAATTAATCTTGAAATAACAACTCTTGAAGTATTCATATCATTGGCAATTTGATGTTGTGTAATTTCCAATTCATGATGATGAACAACCATTGATTTTTCTCTCAAAAATTTATATAACCGTTCTTCCATATTGTGAAAAGCCAATGCATCTAATGCACTTAGCATCTCATTCATTCTCGCATCATAACTTTCGAAAACAAAGGCACGCCATGACTTATATTTTACAATCCAATCTTCCATTTTTTGAACAGGAACCATAATGATTTGTGTATCTGATTCTGTTACTGCTCTAATATTACTTTTCTTACCACTCATACAACATGTCATTGTCATAGCACAAGAATCTCCTACTTCTAGATAATACAATAAATATTCTTTATCGTTTTTATCTTCTTTCATGATTTTGATAGCACCATCTAACACTAAAGGCATAAATAAAATGGGGTCTCCTACTTCCATCATTGAAAATCCCTTTTCAATTTTTTTGTATTGACCAATTTGAAGTATTTCTTCAACTAAAGCATCTTCAAAAATATATTGATATCTTTCTTTTAATAATTCTTTCATGTCTCAAAGATAGAAGTATTCTAACTCATTAATTTAATTTCATCTTCTGAAATATGAATGGCTCTTAATTCTTCAGTTCTTTCCATGACATCTGAAGATCCATTTTCTAATTTTAAAACACCTCTAGGACAAACAGCTGCGCAAATACCACAACCCACACAAGAAGCTCTAACAATATCTTGTCCTTTTTCTGCATAAGAACGAACATCAATTCCCATTTCACAATAGGTAGAACAATTCCCACAAGAAATACATTGACTTCCATTTGCTGTAATTCTAAAGCGGGAAAAGAATTTTTGTTGTAATCCTAGTATGGCCGCCATTGGACATCCAAAACGACACCATACTCGACTGCCCATTATAGGATAAAATCCAACTCCAATTACACCTGAAAACATAGAAGCAATACCAAAAGCATATGCTTTTTTATAACCTAGAGTAAAACTACCTAAAATTTGATTTTCAAAAATATGGTTAAACCATAATAAAGCGGTTAATAAAACGACAAGTACTAATATAATATGAATCATCCAGCGTTCAATTTTCCAAGCAGTAATTGATTTATCAGATAATTGTCTAAATGGGTCACCAGCAGTTTCTGCTAATCCACCGCATCCACAAACCCAAGAACAATACCAGCGTTTTCCATATAAATAAGTCATAATCGGTGTCACTACGAATGGCATTAAAAGACCGATGGCAATAACTACATATCCAAATGTTCCCAAAGCTGTTTTGCTTTCTATCCAATCTGGACGTAGCGCATAAGAATCCAAGGGCCAGAAATATGAAAAATATTCATCGGGTTTATTCATTAAAGCTAAAAATGCAGGAATTAAATAAGCGAATATTAATTGAAAACTCATGACAGAAATCGTCCTTAATATTTGATAGGTATTATGTCTATATTTATAAATAAATTTAATGCCCATTAAAATTACAGCAACGGTGTAAAATGTTCCATATACAAACCATTGATCAGCTACTTTACCTCTTAAGGCAACACTTAATGGATCATGTATTCGAATTAATCCTTCAATTAAATGCGGAAACCAATATAAACAAACATAAAATCCTGTAACTACGATTGCTAAAATCCAAGCAACAACTCCCTGAGCAGAAATTCCTTTAAAAAATACACCATTGTTTTTAATACCCGGTATTTTTCCAGAATAGGATGCATAAGTAAATAATAAACTACCTACGGTAATTCCTATAAAAGAAACTAAAAACATGCCTAATGATGAAATATTAACTCCTGCCCAAGTAATTAAAAGTCCAAGTGTGCCTAAGCCTACAAAAGCTAAGGCAATTTTTTGTAAAGTATTTAATGAGTTATTTTCTGAATGGGCGATGGATAAACTTGAATCTGAAATATTCATTTTGTTTTGATTTTATATTGAGAATGAATTTAAATTGAATTGCTTTATTTATATTTTAAAAAAGCAACGACTCTATTTAATCCACTTTTCTTTTTTAGTGTTAAATTTTTACCTGTTTTCTGGTTGTATATTTTTATAATTTCTGATTCATATTTTTTATAAAATTCAGGATCGAAATTGGCTAACCCTAAATCTTGTAATACGATTTCAATATTCGTTTTTTCTTTTAACCATTTTTCGCAAACTTCATGACGATAACGAACACCCATTAAATTAAATCCTAAAATTTCTTCATTTTTTTGATCAAAAATAATTCGAATAGATTTATCTCCTTTAGGATGTTCCCAATAAATGGAAGTATGGTTTTCTGGTGGATGTGCTTGAACATTTCCATAAACTTGATATTCAATATCAAAGAATTTAGCAGAATTAAACCAAATGCCAGGATTGTATTTTACTCTTTTATTACAAATATTATAAGCTACAGTTTCTCCCATCATTTTACCCGTATACCAAATGGCTTCCACACCTCTTCTGCCAACTAATGGATTAATTTGTTCTGCACAATCCCCAATGGCATAAACATCTTTAATATTGGTTTCTAAATATTCGTTTACTTTTATTCCTCTACCAATTTCTAATGCAGTATTTTTAAGAAATTTAATATTAGGATGAACTCCTGCAGTTAAGCCAACAAAACCACATTCAATCTTTTCTCCTTTATTCGTAATTACTCCATTAGCAGTGCCATGACCATCATCAACGATTTCTTTTAATTCGGTTTCTAATCGTAAATCAATATGATTGTCTTTGATACAACGATTAATTATTTTAGATTCTTCGGCAGGTAAAACATTATTCCAATAACTTTTTTCTCTGACTAAAAAAGTAACAGGAATATTTCTAGAATGAAACATTTCAGCCATTTCAATTCCAATTAAACCTCCACCTACAATTACAGCTCTTTTTAAATTTTTACTGTAATTTTCCATAGTTTGTAAATCTTGTAAAGAATACAATCCTCCTACGCCTTTTAAATCTTGTCCAGGCCAACCAAATTTATTGGTTGCGGAACCTGTTGCGATAATTAATTTATCATAATTAAATTCTTTAACAGAACCTGATTGTGATAAAATTAATTTTTTAGTATTAAAATCAATTCGTGAAACGTGCGCTTTTAATAAATTAATTCTATTTTTTTTCCAAAAATGAATTTCGTAAGGTTGCGTTTCTTTTTGACGCATATGTCCCATGTAAATATACATCAAAGCTGTTCGAGAATAGAAATAATCTGACTCTGAAGATATAACAGTAATGTCATGATCACTTAATTTACGAATCCACCTCGCTGCTGTAATTCCACTGATTCCATTGCCTATGATTGCTATTCTCATGATGCTGTTTTTTTATTAAATTATTTTGTCGTTTTGGGTAATATTTTTAAAACAAATCCTGCACCTAGTCTTGGTGATTGACTCACATTCCTACCCCAAGGCGTATAGGATCCATTAATAAAAACTCCAAAAAAATTATTAATAGGAGCATATAAAGTACCTCCGAATTTTAGAGAAGTACTTCCTTGTTGTCCAAAAGGCAAATCATTAGCTTCTGCATTGATTGCAAAAAGTCCTTCTATCCAAAAATCAGTATAAAATTTAGAATGCGCGTATCCAATTCTAAATAAATTAGGAATTGATACTTGTGTAATGGGTCTTATTTTATAGGATAATCCAGTTTTTCCCATTAAGAATAAACCAGATTTAAAATTATGTTGGATTACTGTACTAGCTTCAAGAATAGTCGGTTTTTCTCCAATAGGATTATCAGATTCAGGGCTTATTTTGTAATTAGAAATAGAAGTGGTAACACCGCCTGCTAAAATCAAATTCAATTGACCTTTTATCATTTTTTTACTTAGCGGTCGATATTTTAAAAAGAACTGTGCATCCTGAAACCCTTTGTTATCCTTATCGGCTCTCATATAAGGGATTGAAGCAACAAATCCTAAATTATTCTCAAAACCATATGCAATAAATAAACTTGCAGAATGGTATGTTCGATTAAAGGTATCTTGTAGTACTTTTCCTAGGAAATATTTTTCATAATGGTCATATCCATAAGAGAATGCAAAATCAGCTTCTCCACCGTTTTTCATATAACCGTCAATAGGTCCTTGAGAAAAAGCGGTAAGACTGATTAGGATTAAGAAGAATATAAAACAGTATTTCATTGATAAAATGATTGTTGAACTACAATGATATCAATGAAAGTAATGAAAAGATGTCGTTAACAATACATCAGACTAAATAAAAATTTACTGCAGTTTAAAATAGGAGCAATATTAAATTAAATGCTGAATAATTTCATCTGTTTCACTTAGCCCTTCTTATAAATTAAACACTTCTTCAAAAATGAGTTGATAAGAAATATGCGAAAGTGGGGTAGTGATTAATCGACCTAAGAAAAAGAATAGTGTTCCGATAAGTTGGAGTAAACCAAAAAAGAAAACGATTTTAAAAGTTTGTGTTTTATTCTGTTTTGTGATAGCATAACTTTTCTTAATCGCTTCCCAGGAACTTAAATTAGAAAAAATGATAAAAAATGGAGCGAAAAAAGTAAAGATATA
>JAHDFV010000182.1 GCA_020627985.1 Saprospiraceae bacterium | reverse complement strand
ACGATATTTTATTGGTTTTCAAATAGTTAAAATACTACTGAATATCCCTAATTAAGTATTCAATTTATTATCTCAATAAAGAAATATTACCTTTAAATAATTCTTCACGTCCATCAATAAATTGAACTGTAATTAAATATGCAAATACATTAGGATTTAATTTTTTCCCTCTAAAGGTTCCATCCCAACCTTGTGTAATGTCATTGGGTTGAAAATTGTTTTGTTCAAATACCAGGCCTCCCCATCGATTAAAAATTTTCATATTTAGAATTTCTGCCGCATTATTATTACTATAAACAATAAAATTATCATTATAACCATCTTCATTCGGAGAAAAAGCATTAGGTATAAAAACATTTTTTTCAAATAATACAAATATTTTCACTTCATCAATTGAAGTACATCCTGTTATAGTATCTTTTGCTGTAATTGTAAATGTATAATGATCCAAAGGTGTAATAAAAGGTGATAAACAATCGGTACAACTTAAAGTATCTATAGCGTTAGTCGTCCAATTTATTATTACATTTTCGGAATAAGAAATAGCCCCTTGTAATTGAATAGTTTCTCCATAATTAATTTCTTGGTCAATGCCTGCATCAACTATTAATTCATTTGGTTCATTAATTATTGCATCTTGTTGTTTTGAACAACCTAAAGCATCTTGTACAACAACAGAATACACACCAGCATTTAAATTGGGATATAAACTATCCGAGCTAAAATTCACACCGCCATCTATCGAATATGAATATGGTAACTCTCCATCATAACCATATATATGTAAAATACCATCAGCGTTTCCATAGCAATCAATATCTCTAATCAAAACTTCCATATTAATATTACTAACATCTTCAACAACTATTGAAGAACTGGATAAACAAGTACCATCAGAATTGGACACTGAAACAGAATATGTTCCTACAGATAAACTATCGACAAAAGTACTATCGCCAATAATTATTCCTGGATTAATATTATTTTCCCATGTTATATTATAAGGAGGGTTCCCCCCAGATATTTGTACAGTAGCTGATCCATTAGCATCACCACAATTTTCATTAGTTGCACTTATATTTAAAGATGGTTCTCCAATTAAATCAACAAGCATTGTAGCAATGGTTAAACAAGTACCATCAGCATTTGACACTGAAACATTATAATATCCAAATGAAAGGTTGTTAGCTGAATCAGTTGTTGAAATGGATATACCTGGATTATTTTGTGCTTCCCAATTATATTGATAAGGCATAGTTCCATTAGACACATTAATCGATAATGTGCCATTCATAGATCCACAATTCTCAGGGACAATAGTTTGTCCATCAATTGTGGGTCCATCTGTTTGACTCACAACAATGCCAGATAATATTGATGAACAAGATCCATCAGCATTACTTACGGTTAAAGCATAAGTTCCTGAGGCTAAATTGGTGAGAGAATTAATGGTAGAGATTGATACTCCAACATTGGATTCATTTTCCCAATTAAAATTATAAGGTGAAATTCCTCCTGAAACTTCAACATCTAAAGCTCCATTCATCAGGTCACATGTTGCTGGAACAGAATTCACCATAACAATAGTAGGCTCATCTATATTCCCAACAGGTATTCCATTCAAAATAGTTGGACAACTTCCATCTGCATTACTGACTGTAACAGAATATGTCCCCGAAATTAAATTAGTGGCAGTTATTTGAGTACCTACTGAAATTCCTACATTGGATTCATTTTCCCATTGAAATACATAAGGGGCTAATCCTCCAGTAACCTCTATAGAGGCTGTTCCGTTCATATCTCCACATGTTTCGGGATTGCTATTTGAATTGGTAATACTTGGTGCTTCAATACTTCCTACTTGTATTCCACCTAATACTGAAGGACAACTTCCATCTGCATTACTAACAGTAACAGAATATGTTCCTTCAGCTAAATTAATCGCAGTAGGTTGATTACTTATTGTAACACCTGTATTAGATTCATTTTCCCAATCATATAAATAAGGAGCTATACCTCCATTTACAGTTATCGTTGCCGTACCATTTATTTCTCCACATAGTGCTGCACTATTATCTGAATTTGTAATCAGGGGTGGCGGACTCATAGCACCAACTTGTATTCCATTTAATATTGTAGAACAAGAACCATCTGCATTACTTACGGTAACTGAGTAGAAGCCGGCACTTAAATTAATCGCAGTAGATTGATTACTTATTGTAACACCTACATTAGATTCATTTTCCCAATTGTATATATAAGGAATTACACCACCATTTACTGTTATCGTTGCAGATCCATTTTCTTCTCCACATGTTTCTGGATTACTATTTGAATTGGTAATTGATGGTGAATCTATAACGGTGATAACTTTTGTTAATTGATCACATCCTAAAGAATTACATGCTTCTAAAGTAATGTTATAAATACCAGAATTTTCAAAACAAACATTATTCACATTTTGATCTGTACTTGTAGTAATCGATCCTCCTGGAATTGTCCAATTCCAAGTCAAAATATTAGCAGTGGAATTATCGGTTAGACTAATACATTCTCCTTCACAAATTATTTCATCACTCATTGTAAAATCAACATTGGGTAACTCTTCAACACAAATATCTTCTTGATTAAAACTTTGAGAAACACTAATTAAAGTTTGATCAATTCCTATAGGTAAAGGGGATTCGTTTAAATCAATATTTGTAAAATTGGCAGTTATGGGCATTCTAGAAATAGATATCGGACTAAAATCACAATCACCAAGAGTATTTGGGTTTAATTTAATAAATAAATAATCATAATCTCCATTAATAGAATAGCTATTAGAACGTCCAATTGCAAAAATATCTCCTTCAATATTTTCAACCATTCCTTGAATGAATTCTGTTCCAGTACTTTCTTTAATAAAACTCCATAGAACATTACCTTCTAAATCTACTTTAAAGAAAATAACTTTAATAATGTTATTGCCTAATGCATTAAAAGATGATACAATTATTCCATCATCTACTTTATAACTATGATAAGTACCCATTTCAAGATTATTATATTCGTAGACATAATTCCAATCTTGCGTGGTCGATGAATTATCAATTTTTCTAATATTAATACTTTTATTCCCTCCTGTATAACTCGATGTACTTCCTACTAAATAAGTATTATCGTTACTCAAAAAAGCATTAGTATAATTATCATTAGAATTACCACCAGCTAATGACGTTGATATTTCATTCCCTAGATCATCTAATATAGTTATCGTAGCATCATGTTGACCATTACCAAGACCATTAACGGTCCCAGGCATTAAATATCCATTGGGAATTTCAATTAATCGTTCCCTAGGATAATCGTTTGAATAATCTCCATATTTTCTTGACCAGATCATTTGTCCATTTATATCTAAACAATAAACAAAAAAATCTAGGTTTCCAGTTCCTCCTGATTGACCAGAAATTATCAGATTTCCTTCTGAATTTAATAACACTCCTCTTGCTAACTCATCTTGAGCAGAACCAAAAGTTCTCGACCAAATCTCATTGCCTAAGTTATCCGTTTTAATAATCAAAAAATCATAATCGAAACTTGTAAAACTTTTGGTTCTTCCGACTAGTATTAAATTACCATCTGACAATTCAATTCCGCTCATAAATTCATCATCACTACTACCTCCATATGTTTTTGCCCAAATTTCATTCCCCTCGTAATCTACTTTTATTAAACTAGCATCCAATGCTCCATTCCCAACACTTGATGTTGATCCTATTAATAATAAATTATTATCATTTAAATGTAAGATACCTCGACCAAAATCATCTCCAGAACCTCCAATTGTTTTAACAAATGAGTTTTGTGCAGAAAGCGAATGATAAAAAAGGATAAACAAGAATATATACATGTAAGGTATATACTTAGACATAGTAGTTGCTATTTGTTGAATTAATTATTTTTTGGATAAAACATTAATAATTACAATATAGTAATTTTATAAAAATTAAATAAAAAAATGTCCTACTTAAATTAGTAGGACATTTTTTTATTGAAGTGATTAAAGAATCAATACAAAGAATTTTTATTGCACAATCAACGTATCTCTATCATAAGAAAGTCCAGTAAAAATACCCAGTCCTCCTTCTACATTTGATTTAATTTGTGAAGGTGTTGCAAAGGGATTTCCATTGGCACCAATGGCATCAAAAACTGATTGAAGGAAATTATAATAAGGTTCATCTATATGATATAAAGTAGAATATAAAGTATCTCCAAATGTATAATCAAAAGCAGAACCAAACACATATTGTCCGTCTTGTGTTTCTAAATTATCATCCGTAATAAAATCTTGATCTAAACGTCCACCATCGATAGTTTCTCCTGTATGTAATTGCCTTCTATACCAATTATCTTCATTCTGAGGATCAATAAAATATGATAAAATTAAAGCAGCGGTATCTGAACTATTAAATTGCAATACCAAAGAATCTATTTCTACTGCTTCGATAATTTGAGTCGTTCCTGTTAATATTCGACCTCGATCATCTTCTATTTTAATAGAGAAATCTTCGTAATAATTTTGAGGAACAATTGTATTAGATTGGAAATTATAAAACTTATTAAATACGAAATCAAAATAAGCTCCAAAAGGCAAAGTATCTGTTTGCCCCTGATGTGTAATTTCTACTACTGCATTTTCAATTAAAGGATTATCCGTATTATTATTAAAATAATCTTGGCTTTCTGATAATAATAAACGATAAGGTTGACCTGGTTCTAAATAACATTCTAAAACCAATTCACTTTCATAAGCAGGTAAATCTATATCAATATCTTTTTCTAAATTACATGAACTTAGAATTAAAAAATAACCAATAATTAGAAAAAGAATAAACCTTAAATTCATATGGAATAAATTAAATCGTTGTTTTTTTTATAAACTTTTACGAGTCGATAAATAGTGCTTCCATTTATCCAAACATTTTTGAAAATCTTCCGGTAAATCAGAATCAAACATCATTTCTTCGCCCGTTCTTGGATGAATAAAGCCTAAAGACTTTGCATGTAACGCTTGTCTTGGTAAAACTTTAAAAGAATTTTCTACAAATTGACGGTACTTAGAAAATACAGTTCCTTTTAAAATTCTATCACCACCATATCGAATATCATTAAATAAAGCATGACCAATATGCTTCATGTGAACTCTAATTTGGTGTGTTCTTCCCGTTTCTAATCGACATTCGATTAAACTGACATAATATAAATCTTCCAACACTTTATAATGTGTTACAGAATGTTTTCCCATATCGCCTTCAGGAAAAGCACGATTATACATTCTGTTATAAGGATCTCTACCAATATGAACATCTACCGTTCCTTCGAGTTCATCAAAATTACCCCAGACTAAAGCATTATATCTTCTATGAACAGTATGATCAAAGAATTGTTTGGCCAAATGAGACATGGAATGCTCATTTTTTGCCATCACTAATAATCCAGAAGTATCTTTATCTATTCGATGTACTAATCCTGGACGACTCACATAATCATCCCGAAAAGGCATGGGTTTATCTTTCAAATGAAAAGCAACAGCATTCACGAGTGTACCTGTTCGATTTCCTACACCTGGATGTACTACCATTCCTGGTGCTTTATTAATTACCAAAATATCCTCATCCTCATAAACAATATTTAAAGGAATATCTTCTGGTTCAACGGGTCCATTAATTTTGGGTGGCTCAGTCATCATGATGGTGATAACATCATTCGGACGAATCTTATGATTTGGTTTTACTTCCTTATCATTCACTTTTATAGAACCATCCTTAATCGCATTTTGAATTCGATTCCGAGTGACATTCACCATTTTAATCATCAAGAATTTATCAATCCGCATCATACTCTGACCTGGGTCAGCCACAAAACGGTGATGTTCAAAAAGACTATCTTCTTTTTGAGGTTCTAAATCATTATCTGTTTCTATTCGATCACTCATGTCCTATCTTCTCTTCTAAATATTAAGCAGAAAGAAATTAATCATTCAATTTCAATACCGCTAAAAATGCCGTTTGTGGAACTTCTACATTACCAATCTGACGCATTTTCTTCTTTCCTTTCTTTTGCTTTTCTAATAATTTACGCTTACGAGAAATATCACCACCATAACATTTAGCTGTTACATCTTTCCGCAAAGCAGAAATCGTTTCTCTAGCAATAATCTTAGCACCGATAGCCGCTTGTATCGCAATAACGAATTGTTGACGAGGCAACAATTCTTTTAATTTCTTACATAATTTACGACCAAAGTAATACGCTTTATCTTTATGAATCAAAGCAGATAATGCATCCACATTGTCTCCATTTAATTTGATATCCATTTTTACTAATTCCGACGGACGATAATCGGTAGGTGCATAATCAAATGACGCATACCCTTTAGAAATCGATTTTAATCGATCATAAAAATCAAAGACAATTTCTGCTAAAGGCAAATCAAAAGACATCTCTACTCGATCCGTCGTTAAATATGTTTGCTTCGTCATGAATCCTCGCTTTTCAATGCACAAGGTCATAATTGCTCCAATGAATTCAGGTTTTGTAATAATTTGAGCTTCTATAAATGGCTCTTCTACTCGATCCATTACCGTTGGGTCTGGAAGATCAGTAGGAGTATTTACAATTATTTTTTCTTCTTTCTTGGTGTATGCCACATAAGAAACGTTCGGAATTGTTGTGATCACATCCATATCGAACTCCCTTGCCAATCGTTCTTGAATGATCTCTAAATGTAACATTCCTAAGAATCCACATCTAAAACCAAATCCTAAGGCAATAGAAGTTTCTGGTTCATAAACCAATGAAGCATCATTCAATTGTAGCTTTTCTAAACTATCTCTTAGATCTTCAAAATCGTCATTATCAATTGGGAAAATACCAGCAAAAACCATGGGTTTCACATGTTCAAATCCATCTATCGATGCTGGACTTGGATTATTATCCAAGGTAATCGTATCTCCTACTTTTACTTCTTTTGAGTTTTTAATACCTGTAACGATATAGCCTACATCTCCTGTACCTAGTTCTTTCTTTGGCATCATGTCCATCTGTAAAACACCAATCTCATCTGCTCCATAACTATTACCTGTGTTCATGAAACGGATTTTATCCCCTTTACGTAAGGTTCCATTCATAATACGATAATAGGTAATTACTCCTCGATAAGAATTAAAAACAGAATCAAAAATCAAAGCTTGTAATGGTGCTTCAGGATCTCCCTGAGGTGCAGGAATACGTTCAACAGCTGCATTCAATATATCTTCTATCCCAATACCTGTCTTTCCACTGGCGTGAATGACTTCTTCAGGTTCACAACCAATCAAGTCAACAATCTGATCGGTAACTTCTTCGATCATAGCACTTTCCATGTCAACTTTATTCAAGACAGGAATAATTTCCAAATCATTCTCTATGGCTAAATATAAATTGGAAATAGTTTGAGCTTGAATCCCTTGAGAAGCATCTACTAAAAGTAAAGCACCTTCACAAGCAGCAATTGATCGAGAAACTTCATATGAAAAATCAACATGACCAGGCGTATCAATTAAATTAAAAGTATATGTTGTACCATTCCTATGATTAAAATATAATTGTACCGCATGACTTTTAATCGTAATACCCCGTTCACGCTCTAGATCCATATCATCTAAAGCTTGATCTTT
>JAHDFV010000181.1 GCA_020627985.1 Saprospiraceae bacterium | reverse complement strand
AAAAACTTTCACCATCTGGATAATCCGCAATCCAAGAAGCTCTGAAAAAGTCAACTTGTTCTTTTTTCATCATTTCTCTAAGCGTGGCAGATTCTAAGGATTCAATTTGAACATTAATCCCAATTTCTTTCCATTGTCTAGCAATGAAAGTACATAAATCAACATATCCTTTTGTGGTTAATAATTTAATTTCAGGTAAGCCTTTTCCACTTGGATGTCCAGCTTTTTTTAATAAATTTTTTGCTTTAGCAGGATCATAATTATAACCCTTAGTACTTGAAGTATGCGAAGGAAGTCCTAGTGGCGTAAATCCAGAAGTAGCAGATTTTCCAACACTGTTTCGTAATTGTTTCAACATTAAATCCCGATCAATAGCATAATTTAAAGCTTGTCTAACCCATTTATCTTTTAAAGGGTTGTCACTTTTTTTCATATTAATACCTAAGTATTCAGAATTTAGGAATGGGATTTTAATAAAATTAATATTGGATTTAATATCATCTTGTAATTGTCCTTCTTTGGTTAACAATTCATCAGCATAAGAAGATTCTAAACCAGACATAAAATCTAAGTTACCTTGTTTAAATTCTAAAAATGCAGTTTTACGATCACCAATAAAACTAATTTTTATTCCATCTAATTTTGGTAAACCCGATTCGAAATAATTTGTATTTTTTTCTAAAAATAAAGCCTGACCTTCTAACCAATTTTTAAAAGAAAAAGGACCTGTGCCAACTGGATTTTTTCTAAAGTCATTTCCATAATGTTCAACGATTTCTTGTGGAACAACAGAACAATATTGCATGGTTAAAATACCCATAATTGGGTGAAAAGCTTCCTTAAGTTTAATAACAAAAGTTTGATCATCTAATGCGGTAAAAGGATTTTCTTTGGCAACTCGATCTTTAAAAATCCAAGCGCCTGGAGAGCTTATTTTTTCATCAATAATGCGATTAAATGAATATACAAAATCTGAAGCAATTACTTTCCTCCCTTTACCTTCCGGAAATTGAGAATGATCATGAAAATATACATCATCTCTTAATTGGAATGTGATGGTTGTTCCATCCTCGGAAACTTTCCAACTTTTTGCAATATTAGGTTTCACATTTAATCCTTCATCTAATTCGACTAAACCATTAAATAAATGATGAACTGCCCAGATATTATTTTGGCTCCTAGCAAAAGCAGGGTCTAATGAAGTAATCGTATTGGGTTGATTGTATTTAAAAATCTTTTTAGGACTTGTTTCCGTTTCCGTATTTGAATTACATGAAAAAAGAAATAGACTTAAAAAAAATAGTATTAAACAGGAATTAAAATATTTCATGAAAGGCAGTTTTGTCAATTTTTTAAAATGAAAGTAATGCATCAATATGCTGATCAATTACTTTAAGCATTTCTTCATCTTTAATATTTCCCGTTTCATCTAATGCAACATGACAAGCCGAAATAGGTAATTTATTAGGATGCACAGTAATACCAATATGATGTAGCATTCCAGTAAGGTGTTCCATGCCCCTTAAGTTTCCAGCTCTACCGATTGCTATTCCAGTTAAAATTGCTTTTTTCCCACCAAAAGTTTCTTTCAATTTATGAATAGATAAAGCATCGATAAATAGTTTTAAAACACCTGGAATACTACCATTATATTCAGGAGATAAAAAGACAAATTTCTGACTCGGTATTAATATGTTTTCTTGAATATTTTTTAATTCTTTATCCATATGATCCGCAGAATACATATTGGGATTGAATAAGCAATTTTGAATTTTTTCTAAACAAATAAATTCAATAGTCTCATTACTTTTATTTTTTAATTCTTTGACGTAATGTGATGCATATTTATGCGTATTAGAATTGGCTCTATTTGTTCCACAAATTACTGTAATCATAAGTATATATTAAAAATTGTTTTTTATTAGGTGCAAAGGTACTTAAATAGTTCTAAACGAAAGGAAATAGAACGTTAAGTGAAGATTAAAATTTCATCTATCTGTTCTCTTTTTCTATAAAGTATTAGAAGAATTTTAAGTCTGAATTATAAGAATATATTTTTGGTATAATATTAGGTCTATTTATTTAAATTCGACTAGAATTGAAATGATAAAAATTCAAGTTTTTAAAATAATGAAACTTGAACGTTATATTATAAGAGATTTAAAATTAATGACAAAACCTATCTTTTTGTTAATAAGATGATAGAATAAGGTAATAACAAGAATGAATGATCTTTTTAGCTAAAAGAAGACATTAAAAATCATGTGTAATTCTTTCAGTTTAAAGTATCTTTATATACGTTTTAGTATTTTAATTTAATAGAACTGTTTTAATTTTTAAGGGAACAGAATTAATTGCAATGAACAAAATTAGGCTTTTAGGAATTACTATTTTTTTCTTCTTTTTTTACTTCTGTCGACTATCTTCTCAAGATTGTGCTACATGGACGGAGGGTTGCTTTAATGGAGGATATCGATGGGTTGTAGAATTAGAGCCTGGGGCATCTATTAATTTTGGAGCGATGACTCCAGCAAGTGATTGGACTATAACACAAACAGGTACGAACCAATGGACCATTTTGGGAGTTGATTCATCACCAGGAGATCTTCTTTCATTTGCACAAGGAAGTTGGTCTGTTTCTGGTACGGGTTGTAATGTGACTAATTTTTCAGTTGAAGTTGACTGTTTAATTGATAATTGTCCTAATTGTAATAATCCGCCTTGTACTTTAACAGCTACATCTCCAAGTAATTTAGTTTGTAATGATAATGGTACGCCTAATAATACATTAGATGATACTTTTACTTTTGATATAGAGGTAAATCAGACTTCTGGTTCAGGAGTATCTTGGTTAGCAGATGATCCTTTAAACAGTTCAGGTACTTTTTCTTCTGTGGTAAATATGGGACCTTATTTGATTGCTGATGGTTCTTTTAGTTTTACGATTACGAATAATAGTGATACTAATTGTACTACAACAGTGAATGTAAATCCTCCTACGCCTTGTTCTAATCCTACATCTTGCGTTTTAAGTGTTAGTAATACCAATACTGGACCTTGTAATAATAACGGAACAACAAATGATGCATCTGATGATTTTTTTGAATACTCTTTTACAGTTAATATTTCTAGTGGAATAGGTACACAATATAATGTTGATAATGGGCTGAGCATTTTAGGACCTTTTAATTACGGAGTACCGAATAGTATTACATTACCAGCTAATGGTAATATTATTAATATTGATATTATAGATGTTGCTGATGCAAATTGTACGACAACGATTAATGCAAGCCAAAATTCGTGTTCATCTTCTTTAGTTGATTGCGCAACTTGGACGGAAGGCTGTTTTAATGGAGGATACCAATGGGTTATTACTGTAGAAACAGGAACAAATTTAAATTTTGGAGCTTTAAATCCATCAGCTTCTTGGGTTGTAAACCAAACAGCAGCGAATGAATGGACTATTTTTGTGTCTGATCCAGATCCTGCGGATATTTCTAATTTAGCGGTAGGTTCCTGGGATATAACGGGAACAAGTTGTAATACTATATTTTTCAATGAAAGTTTTGATTGTTTAATAGAAAATTGTCCGAATTGTTCTGCAGCAGATTGTACTATATCTGCATTAGAACCTGTAATATTAAATTGTGATGATAATGGAACGCCTTCAATTCTTACGGATGATACATATGAAGTTCAAGTAAATGCTTCTGTTATGAATGGGGGGCTAAGCAATCAATTTACTGTATTTAATGGTATTACAACTCTAGGACCTTTTAGTTATGATATAGGTGGGACATTTATTTTACCTGCTGGTGGAACAATCTTCACCTTGACATATCAAGATGTTGATAATCCGACATGTGAGGCAACAAATATGGTAAGTCAAGGACCTTGCTTGAATTCTTGTACCATGTCAGTAGATGAATTAACATTTATAAGTTGTTCTGATAATATGACACCCATAGAACCATTAGATGATATTTTGACTTATAATTTTAATTTATCTATTACAGATTGTTCGAGTACGAATTTTAATATTTTAGATTCGAATGGAAATATATACGGTCCTTTTTTATACAATGTAATTCAAACAGTAGAAATACCAGCTTTTGGTGGAAATATTACCTTAAATTTTATTGATAATACTTGTAATTGTAACATTAGTCAAGTTGTAAATGGAGATCCCTGTTCGAATCAATGTTCAATTATTGTAACACAATCAAGTAGTCAACCTTGCGATGATAATGGTACACCTTCTGATCCCTCAGATGATACTTATCAAGTATTGGTAAATGCTGAAAATTTAAACCCGAATGTTGGAACAGAATTTATAGTGACAGATGGAAATTTAATTTTTGGACCATTTAATTATTTTATTGGAGGTGTTATAACACTACCTGCAGATGGAGCAAATGTTGATCTTTTTTATATCGATGTAGACGATTCGAATTGTTTAGATTTTATTACGGTAAGTATGCTAGATTGTTCAAATGTTTGTTTACTTACAATTGAAGAAGTGAGTATTGTTTCTTGTGATGATAATGGTACAAATTCTAATTCAACAGATGATACTTTTGATGTTTTTGTAAATGCAAGTGCATTAAATCCAAGCAATTCAGATGAATTTTTTGTTTCTTTTGGATCGACTGATTTTGGTCCTTTTATTTATGGAACGGGAGGTACAATTACATTACCAGCAAATGGTGATTTACATGATTTAACTTTTACAGATTTAGATGATGCTATGTGTAATGATGTTGCACAAATTTCAATGCTGCCCTGTTCAACTCCCTGTGATTTAAGTATTGATGAAACGACCCTGTCATTATGTGATGATAATAATACCCCTACAGATCCATCTGATGATACTTACACAGTAACTGTAAATGCAAGTGCATTAAATGGAGGAATCAATAACCAATTTCAGGTCATTGCTAATATGTTGACATTTGGTCCTTTTGAATATGGAACAGGAGGTGTAGTTTTATTACCTGCAGATGGATTAAATTATACTTTAACATTTTTTGATTTTGATGATTCAGCTTGTTCAAATATTGCAAATGTTTCTTTGGCTTCTTGTTCTGATCAATGTTTGTTTAGTATAGATAATGCTGCTAGTTCTGTTTGTAATGATAATGGTACACCTTCAGATGCAACAGACGATACCTTTGATGTTTCCGTAAATGCTAGTGCTGTAAATCCAGGAGCTAACAATCAATTTCAAGTAAATGATGGTACTAATATTTATGGTCCTTTTAATTATGGAACTGGTGGTAATATTACCTTACCAGCCAACGGTATGGATATTAGTTTAACCTATTCAGATATAGATGATTTGACTTGTTTTGATCAAGTTATAGTTAATGTAAATTCTTGTTCAAATGCATGTGCAATTATGATTACTGATGAAACTCCTTCTGCATGTGATAATAATGGTACTTTAATTGATCCTACAGATGATACTTATACGGTAAGTGTGAATGCAACAGCCATTAATAATGGAGTGAGTAATCAATTTAATATAAGTGATGGAACAAATACCTATGGTCCCTTTGATTATGGAATTGGAGGAATGATAACTTTACCTTCCAATGGTTTAAATATTATTTTAACATTTTCTGATGTTGATGATCCTACTTGCTCAGCTATGACAACAGTAATCAGTTTTCCTTGTTCTACTACTTGTATTTTAACGATTGATAATGCTACAATATCTCCATGTATGGATAATAATACCAACATGGATCCTTCGGATGATTTCTATACGGTTAATGTAAATGCATCAGTTGTAAATGGAGGTATTTCCAATCAATTTATTGTCAATGATGGTACAAATACAAGTGGTCCATTCTTATATGGGACTGGTGGAGTTGTTACTTTACCTGCAGATGGTTTAAATTATATATTAACTTTTATTGATGTAGATGATAATGCTTGTAATAATGTAATAACTGTTAGTCAAAATTCATGTTCAGATGCTTGTGCTTTTAGCATTACGGATTCATCAATTTCTCCTTGTGATGATAACGGAACCAATCAAGATGGTTCAGATGATTTTTATACTCTTTCAGTAAATGCAACTGCAATTAATGGAGGAATTTCTAATCTATTTACAATAAATGATGGTATAAATTCTTATGGCCCTTTTACTTATAATGTAGGAGGAACTTTGACTTTACCAGCAGATGGATTCAATTATAATTTAACTTACTCAGATGTTGATAATCCGAATTGTAATGATCAAGTAACAGTTAGTCAATTTGCTTGTTCTGGCTTTTGTCCCAATCCAATATCGGATGTACAATTTCATATAAATCAACCGAATTGTCCTTCAGATAATTTTGGAGAAATAGTAATTGATACTATTATTGGAGGAGCTGGTATCTACGAATATTCTTTTGACCAAGAAAATTATTATCCGAATGATTCTGTAGGAAGTCTTTATGAAGGAAATTATGATTTCTACGTTTTAGATTCAACAGGATGTGAATATCAGATCAATTTTGATATTGAAGCACCGTTTGAATTTACGATTGATTTGGGTCCTGATACCACAATAAATTTAGGTGAAACTGTTGAATTATTTATCAATTCTAACATCAATTTATCGCAAGTTGAATGGACTTGGAATGATACAACAACGTTAAGTTGTTTGGATTGCATTAATCCAGAAACCACACCAGGATCATCAGTACAATATATAATAGAAGCTATTTCTCCTGACAGTTGTTTTGTATCTGATACCTTAAATATTTTCGTGATTCAAGATTATAAAATCTATATACCAAATGTTTTTTCACCTAATGAAGATGGTTATAACGATTTTTTTTCTGTTTATCCGTCTAGAGGAATTGAAGAAATCATGAAAATTGAAGTGTACAGTAGATGGGGTAGTAAAGTATATGAACAAGGTCCTTACTTGCCATCTGCATCAAATGCTATTGAGATAGGTTGGGATGGAACATTTAATGGTAAAAAAATGAATTCTGCTGTATATGTTTATAGAGTTGAAGCTCGATTAACCAATGGTGAAATCATACAATTGTCTGGTGATATTACATTGATTTTGTAAATTATTTCTACTTGAGATACTAAATTTTAGAAAGAAATAGTTTTATAGCCATCATTTAAAACACGAATTGAAATATGCGTTACTTTTCCCATTTGATTCTATTATCAATTTTGATGTTCTCGAATGGTTGTTCTGATTTATCTGTAGAAGAATCATTTGCAAAAGCTGAAGAGGAAAACAATCGAAAATGGTATTATATTCACGTACCTGACATGAATTGCAGAGATGGTAGTTGTACAGGGATAGGATTTAGAGCCAATCCGAATTCAGATAAATTACTCATATATTTAGAAGGAGGTGGAGCTTGTTTTAATAATCCTACTTGTGTTGCCAATCCTTCTAATTTTAAAAAGCCTCAATTTATTGGTTGGAAAAATACGATTGGTCAGTTAGGTATTTTTAATGAATCAAATAGTAGTAATCCTTTTAAAGATTGGAATATGATCTATGTGCCATATTGTACCGGAGATATTCATGGAGGAACAGATCCAAAGGTAGATGTTGGTATTCGTAAAAAACAAAAAATGTTAGGTTACGCAAATGTTACAGCAGTTTTAGAAGAGGTAGTTGCTTATTTTGGTGAAGATAGATTCGATGAATTATTTCTTACAGGAACAAGTGCTGGTGGTTATGGTACTTTAATAAATGCTGCTCAAACTGCTG
>JAHDFV010000180.1 GCA_020627985.1 Saprospiraceae bacterium | reverse complement strand
GATGTCCATGCCGCGGTACACCTGCTGCGAATCAGCAGAAACGATTTCGCCGTCTAATGCGATTGCAATTGGAGCTTGACCATTCGAAGCAGCTTCTTTTGTCATTTCACCCCAAATACGTGGACCATCTCCTTGCATTTCAAGTGTTACCCCTACTTCCCCATTTTGAGGATCTGTAGAATACGTTGCTTTTCTAACGATATCACCTCTTAAAGGTGCGCTAGAATTAAGCGTCTTGATTGCATATAAATAGTAGTCATTAGTTGGTTCGCCATCCTCATCTTCAACTGGTTTCATTCCCCATTTGAAAGCAACATCTCTAGGAAAATGTTTTTTCATTTCTTTTCTAGATAAAAGCTCTGACACTTTTTCCATGTTTCCTTTTGCAGAAGAACCTACAATTGCTCCACCTCCACCAGGTGTGAATATTTTTAATAATGGGCCTCTTTGGTCTAAATTTGTTGTAGGCTTTTTCACTTTTACTGTTTCCATGATTGCATTCCCTAAAGAATCTTTCATGACAACACCATTGGCATCTTTCTTTTCAAAAGTAGAATCTACATCAATGTATTCAACTGTTTCAACGACATTGGTATCTTTTGAGAATTTCTTTAATTCTCTATCGTAACTGGTGAAACCACCAAAAACATCATTGACATTGTATGTTTTCCAAAATTCTAATTCTGCTGTACTTTCTAACATTTCTCTAGCACGAACAGGATTTTCAATACCTGGTAATTCAACTAAGATTAAATCTCTAGCTTCGTCTAAAGTAATGTTAGGTTGAACTACACCTAATTTATCAATACGTTCATTCAACATATTATAAGTCTGCTTCACTACTCCGTTTGCATCCTCTCTTAATACGTTGATTACTTCTTCAGTAGTAGAATTAACATTGATTTTATCTGTATATGTACCACTATAACTGAATACCTCACCTAATTTACGGCCATTAGACACAGCATCCCATTCTTGACCGAAAACCGTTAGGTAATCCGTTTGAACGCTTGCCATTTTTGTTTGAGCATTCGCTAATGCTTGATCAAAAACAGGGTCTTGCTCTTTTTGTAATCCAGCCTGTTTTAATAAAAATTCTTTTAAATCCACTTGAAGAACTGCACTCATACCTCCTTTAAGGTCCAGTCCCCAACCCATTTGTTTTCCTTTCAATTCGGAATAAGTATAAGACTTTATCAACGGTATAGATAAAATTGTCTTTTCCGAAATTGAATCTAAATAATTCGAATAGCAACTAGCATCCGATGAATCTTGACAAGATTTTACTCCTTGACGTTCTACATTATTCGTTTGATACCATAAAAACGCTTGAAAAGCAGTTACCATGATGAGAATAATGAAAAGTGCTTTAATGATTCCTTTTCCTTGCATTACCTAATTTGATATTTAAGTTATATTGACTTTGCGTTGATTTGATTCAAAATCAAAATTCAATTTTTTACTTCTTTAGGATACGTATCAATTAAATTTAGTTGCATAAAATACAATTGAAACTAAAGATATTATGATTTGCATCCTTAAAAAAGATTAGTTTTGAACTAAAATTTGAGTAACAAATCCACTTTTTAACGCTATTTATATATGAACGATTAATATAATACAAAAACCGTGCTCATATTGGCGTTTCAAAAAGTGGTGCAAATATACGCTTTTTATGAAACTTTTACTCATATTACAGATACAGAATTAAATTAAACATTAAGCATTGATAATGAAGCGAATCGGACTTATTTCAGATACACATAGTTACTTTGATTCATCAATTCCGAAATATTTTAAAGATGTAGATGAAATCTGGCATGCAGGAGATATTGGATCAATGGAAGTAATTGAGCAATTAGAATTGATTGCCCCAGTAAAAGCAGTTTGGGGTAATATTGATGGAGGATCATTCAGAAATAAATTTGAAGAGGATCTTCGTTTTGAATGTGAGGGCGTAGACGTATTTATGACCCATATTGGTGGATATCCAGGTAGATATAATAAAAGAGTCCGAAACATTTTGCAAAGCAATCCTCCTAGATTGTATATTTGTGGTCATTCTCATATCTTAAAAGTGATGCCTGACAAAGAATTGGGTTTAATCCATATGAATCCAGGTGCTGCTGGAATTATTGGTTATCATAGAATGAAAACTTTATTACGCTTTACTTGTGATGAAGGAAAGATTGATCAATTAGAAGTTGTGGAATTGGGATTAAGAGGAGCCATTAAAAAATAAATTAAAATTAGTCAGATGATCAAACATTTGACAATTCAATATAGGGCATAAATTAGAATTAAATAAAATGGATAATACTCAATTAGGAGACATTACATTAGAGGTATCAGAAGGAATAGGAACCATTACTTTTTTCCATCCTGCTCATAATTCACTTCCTGGAAAATTATTGGCTAAATTTAAAGATACTATTAATGAAGCTGGACAACGAGATGATATTGGTGTCATTATTTTAAAATCAGCTGGAGATCGTACTTTTTGTGCTGGAGCTAGTTTTGATGAATTAGCAAGTATTAATGATTTTGAAACGGGTAAAGAATTTTTTATGGGTTTCGCAAATGTCATAAATGCTTGTCGAAAATGTCCGAAAATCATTATTGGTCGGGTACAAGGAAAAGCTGTAGGAGGTGGCGTTGGTGTTGCTTCAGCAACTGATTACTGTTTTGCGACTAAATTTGCATCCGTAAAATTAAGTGAATTGGCTGTAGGAATTGGGCCGTTTGTAGTTGGTCCTGCATGCGAGCGAAAACTCGGTTTATCTGGTATGTCTCAATTGGCAATTAATGCAACAGCATGGAGAAGTGCAGAATGGGCGCAAAAAAATGGGCTTTATGCTGAAATATTTGATAATGTTGAAGTTATGGATGAAGCCATAAAAGTATTAGCTTTAAAATTAGTTCATTCCAATCCAGAAGCTAAGCGTTTATTAAAGCAAATCTTTTGGGAAGGAACAGAACATTGGGATGAGTTATTAGAAAAAAGAGCGGAATTGTCAGGACAGTTGGTTCTTTCTGATTATAGTAAAAATGCCATTGCTAAATTCAAAGGAAAATAATCCCAATTATGGTTTATGAATTTAAAGGATTTAGACCTGTTGTACATGAGTCTTCATATATACATCCCCTTGCTGCTGTTACAGGAAATGTGATTATTGGAAAAGATGTGTATGTAGGACCAGGTGCTGCTATTCGAGGAGATTGGGGTGGAATTATTATTGAAGACGGATGTAATATACAAGAGAATTGTACCATTCATATGTTTCCAGGTGTAACAATGACATTACAAGCATCTGCTCATATAGGACATGGTGCGATCATACATGGAGCAAATATTGGTAAAAATGTCTTAGTAGGAATGAATGCAGTGGTTATGGATGATGCTGTTATTGGTGATGAGTCTATTATAGGAGCATTGTGTTTTATTCCCGCAAAGCGTATTATTCCTCCAAGAAGTTTAGTTGTTGGAAATCCAGGTAAAATCATTAAAGAAGTTTCCGATGAAATGTTGTCTTGGAAAACGAAGGGAACGCAACTTTATCAGACTTTACCAAAAGCTTTATATGATACTTTAAAAGAATGTGAACCACTTAGAGCCATACCAAAAGATCTTCCAGCACAAGAAGAACTTTTTAAAACTTGGGAAGAAATTAAAAATAAGCCTTAGTTCTTTTGCTTCATTTCTTCTATTTTTTTCAATAAATCATCTGCTTCTGCAATTTTTTCAGCGTATAATCTTAGGTCCCCAGTACGTTGAATTTGCATAGCCTCTTGCATAAGACTTTGATATTCTTTTTGTAATTTCTTTATGGGATCTTTTTTAAATATTCCAAACATAGATTTATTATTTTATTCATGAATAGAACTAATTTTTATTAAAAGAGTTCATATGAAATTGTTTAATTTCTTCATTATAATTTTAAGCTTTTCCTTATTTTCTTGTGAAAAAGAACATAAGGAATTAAGCTATAATGAATTATCAGAAATTAAAGCCGAAGAAAATACAGAAAAGGCTTTTAATAAGGCTTCAAAGATTCAAAAATTAAGATGGATTCATTTTAATAAAGATGAAAATTTTCACGATAGGATTCCAGAAATCCAAGAGATCCAAATGTTAGAATTAGTCATGCGAGGAGGAAGATTTCCAATTGAAATTGCCAAACTTCCTCAATTAAAATATTTAATTCTTCATGTTAATCATACGAATAAAATTCCTGAAATTATTTTTAATGAGCAATTAAAAGGCATAGAAATATATGCTGAATTTATGCCTGAATTTCCAAAAGGAATATTAAAGTGTAAAAATTTGGAACGTTTATTATTAAATGGTACTGCAGAAATTCCTTTTTATATCCCAGCAAAAAATGATGATGAATTAAAAGAATTCATCCGTCAAGAAATAATTAATATTCGAAATGATTCTATAGATATCAATAGAGGATTCTTTACATTTCCTCAAAATTTTTCTGATTTAAATTCACTAGAATATTTATTTATAGGTTCACAATATATTCAAGAAATACAGCCAGAACATTATCCCAAAACTTCATTAAAAAATTTAACTATACAAAATACATTTATTACTGAAATCCCAGAAAATATACAGTCTTTATCAAATTTAAACGAACTGAATCTTGATAATAATTTTATTATTAAAGGAGGAGATTTTTTATATGAATTACCTCATTTAAAAGAATTCTCTGTTCGCAGTAAATAGTCATAAAATACTTAAAAAAAAAACTCCATATACTTTATTACCTTTGCGTCCAATGAATTTTAGAGTTACCGATATTATTAGTATAAAATCAGCAATAGCTGGCGCCATCTTTATGGGGGGAATGGTCTTTTGGGTCAATTACAAAGAGGGATGGCAACTAGCAAGTATTGCTGCTTCTAAACAAGCTGTATATACTTTTTTTCTAGGAGGAATTTTTGTTCGAATTAGTGAAGTCATTGCATTAAAAACCAAAGAAAAATGGATGGGTGTTTTTTTAGGAACACTAGTGGCTAGTTTACTAACCATCACTGCTGTTTTTGGAATGCATAATATGAAAGGAACACCGAAACCTTTTGAAAGTACATTACCAACTATATTTTTTGCACCTCCTGGTTTTATTTTTTTATCCTGGCATAAAAGAAATAAAGAAGATAAATTAAAGGCATTAAACGAATAATCTAAAAAACGAGACGTTTAATCATTACAATTAAATCAGCTGAGTTTTCAGCTTTTCCAAAATCAAGTTTGGGAATTTCACCCAATTAAAATGGTTTAATTTATCAATATTTGGATCATTAGATTCAAAAACGATATGTTTTTTATTTTTGGAATTTTTAAATTTAGAGATTAAGTTTTCAACTGCATCGTAAGGAGCCATATCATCTCCTTTAATAGAAATAGCTGTAATAGTTTTTTCGCAATTTTTCATCGCCTTTTCATAATCAAATGGATCATTTTTAGGTTGGTAAATTCCTTTTAACGCATTGAAAGACCAATCTTTCATCACTTGTTGAGCTTCTCGACCACCAAAGCCTAATTTTTTACCTGGAAAATGTCCAAAAACATTACTTATTGTTGGAATAATTTTAGCGCCCCATTTTACCTTTAATCCTGATTTACCAAAACCTTTATAATATACATTACAAGAAGCTATAAGAATTAATTTATGTATTTTCAAAGGGTATTTACTTAAAAGTAAACTTCCAATTTGACCTCCTAAACTGTGTCCAAAAATGATTACTTTATGAGTTGGGAATTTTTTTATTAATACATCTAGTGCATCATTTGTATCCTCAATTAATTCCTTATATCCAAAATCAATATCATAAGAAGGCCGGACAGATGATTTACCGTTTCCTCGCCAATCTATTGTTGCAAAATGATATCCGTTTTGAGCAAAAAACAAACCCATTTCCAAATAATAAGAAGCTCTTACTCCAAGCGCGGGTAAACAAAAAACAACTTTATTTACATTCTCGACTGACCTATAAATTTGAAGTGTGTTTTTTATTCCATTCTTATTATCTATGATATATTGTATTGGTTCGCTCATAATATCTTTAAAATCGAATAACTAAAGTAAAATTACAAATAAAAAACCCTAGGAAAATAAATTCCTAGAGTTTTCTTTACACGAACTTACACTATAAACTCTTTTTATTCTGTTCCTCCTTCCGTTTTTAAGGTCCAATTTTGACCATTATACACATAAAGGATATCATTTACTTTTGCTAGGATATTTTTATGTACTTCCGTATCTGCTTTCATCGCTTTTTCAGAAACATACACTTTAATAATTTCAGGCATTTCCCACCGTGTGCCATTAAAATATATGACCGTTTTTTTGTCTTTATCATATAATTTTAATCCTTCAGCTGGAATTTTAATTGCTGCAATTTGTTCTGTTGATAATTTGGGTAGATGATAACCTCGTTCAGAATATTTAATTTCTAATGATCTATGAACACGTTCATCGATTTCATATTCTATAGGTATTGCTAATTGCGACGATGCGCCTATTACACATAATATCAAAAATGATATTGTAATTATTATATTTTTCATTTCACAAACGCCAATTTGTTATAGATACTTAGACTAAGTCAAATGGCAGTCCAAAAAGAGCAGTTCTTAATATAACATTATCACATTTTGTGACAGGAAGTGAAATTATATATTTTTAAAACATAATATCAATACATTTCAAAAACAGGGATATTCATTAAAAAATAGTAGTAAATTTCAGCATTTATGTTAATAACAAAATAGTAATGGTTTATAAACAATGATTTTTGTGACTCATTTCAATATAATTCATAAAATTTTGAAATTTTATTTAATATATTTTTAACTATTGTTTTATTACAATTTGCTCAATAATGGCATTTTTGTTTAATTCACCATAAATGTGTGGAAACACATCTCCATTTTTAGCTGATTCGATTTTAAGTTCGTTTTCTAATAAATCTGTATCAATTTTAAGTCGTAAGATTTTAGGTATTCCTTTAAAATAATTTGTAGTTACATGATTGAATTGACGTTCAAAACAATTATGAATAAAGCCTTCATCTGGATAAGCAGCTGGAAAGTAATAATTACTTTCTTTAAATTTTGAAAAATATTCAGGTGTTGTAAAATGATAAATATATTTAGGCTTTTCCATTTTCTTTCTTTTCCATCTTTTATGAGTCCACAACCATAAGGGCGGTTGTTCTTTAATTTGTTTTTCTAATATTTCTGTATGTTGATTCGTAATTTCTCCAAATGAAGTTGAACTGGGATCATTTGTTATTTTTTCAAATTCAAATTCATAATATCCTCTTTTCATTTTGTAAATCTTCATCATATATGCAGATAGATTATAATCTCTTGCATATTTTTCCATTCCAAAATTAACGGCAGTATCTTGATTTAAGAATGTTGTCCAAAATAATTTATTACTTTTTGGTGAAGGATTTTGATCTGTTCCAAAAACGATAACACTCGGTGTATTTTTATTTTCTTGTACAACTTGTTTAATTTCTTTTTTTGCAATTAAATGGGCTCCATATTTTTCTCTGGAAGTTCTCATTTTTTCATCGAAAAACGTATTAGACAGCGGAGAATAAATACACAAAATTTTATGCGGCACTTGAGCCGCAAAAGAAACACCCGTTAATTCCCAATTATTAAAATGACCACAACCAAGAACTAGACTTTTATTTTCCTTGTATAATTGATGTAATACTTCTGGATTTCTACATCTACATCTTT
>JAHDFV010000179.1 GCA_020627985.1 Saprospiraceae bacterium | reverse complement strand
AATTCCGAGCCAAAGTACCTCAACTATTCAATTTGATTAGAATTTAACAGCCGTGATCCTTGAGGATAGAAAATGGTTCGATCTACAATAAAATAATCACCTAATTCATCCGTACCCATTTCTAAAATTTTGCAGCGATCTTCTAGCAAGCTTTTGCTTGTTAGATATAATAATTTCGTTTCCAATTATTCTTGATGTTTTTTATTAGCAGTAATATTTTCTATCGTCCACTTTACCCTTTTAGAAATTGGAGACAATCTTTTTTCGCAATCCGATTTTTGACAAACTAAACAAGAAGTAGGAATACAAGGATCAACATGTACAAATAATTCAACGGGGCGTTCGCTTAATTCTTGAACTGATGCCTCAAAATCTTTCATTACATCATGACTTCGTTTAGTATCATAATACCAAGGCAACGTTAAATGGCAATCCATATGTAAATTTGATCCATATTGAATAATTCTTACATTATGCATATCGATCCAATCCTCTTTTCTATGTTCTTCAATATCTTTTACAAAAGATTGCATGAGTTCTTCATCTGTTTCGTCCATAATACCAGCAATACTTCTACGGAGTAAGCCATAACCAGTTATAATAATAATAAAACCAAAGATGATGGCTACGATATTATCCAACATATCAATTTTAGTTATCATTACAATGGCAAGTCCAATGATTAAACCTATTGACGAATAAGCATCAGTTTTGAGATGTTGACCACTAGCTTCAAGCGTCATAGAGTTAATTTCATTTCCTCTTTTAACCAATACTTTACCAATAATATAATTGACTAAACCAGAAATGGCGGTTAGTATTAAACCGATATCTAATCGGTATACTTCATGGACATTGAAAATATCCCATATTGATTTTGATATGATAGCTATACCAGCAATAAGGATCAATGCTCCTTCAAAACCAGCAGAAAGAAATTCAATTTTTCCATGACCATAGGGATGATCTTCATCTTTAGGTTTAATAGAAATGCTAAAACTAAATAAGGCAAAAACTCCAGCAACAATATTAATAATGCTTTCAAGTGCATCTGTTAGTATAGCGTTGGAATTGGTATACCACCACGCACTAAATTTTAGAATCAGTAATAAAAATCCGATTCCAAGAGATAAATAAAGAAGTTTAAGATGTTTCTGGTTATCCATGAACTAATCTGTTGGTATAAAGTTCCTCTTTTATTCTTCATCAATCAAGCCAATTCCAATCAAATTTTAAAAAGTAACGGATTAAAATATATAAGGAACTCAAGTGAGATTAATTCGGTTTAGCTTTATACCTTTGTATAGAATTTAAAAAAAGAAAGAATGACACCAGATCAGTTAAAAGAATTGAAATCTAAAACGGTCACCCTTGGCCAGTATCTTTGACGTCGAGAACCGAAGATTTAAAATAGAAGATAAGCAAACTCATACCTTAGATCCAGAATTTTGGAATGATCCCAAAAGAGCAGAATCCATTCTGAAAGAAATTAAAACGCATAAATTTTGGGTAGGATTATATGAAGATACAGAGCAAGCTGTTGAAGATGTTACGGTCTTATATGAATTTTATAAAGAAGGAGAAAGTACTACAGAAGAAGTAGAAGAAGCGTACCAATTTGCATTGGGGAAAACCCAAGAGATGGAATTCAGAGCGACATTGAATAAGAAAGAAGATGAGTTGAATTGTATTCTTCAAATTAATGCAGGAGCTGGTGGAACGGAGAGTTGCGATTGGTCTGCCATGCTGGAAAGAATGTATTTAATGTACTGTGAGAAAAATGGATACAAAGTAAAATTGCTAGATAGGCAAGAAGGCGAGGTTGCAGGAATTAAATCTGTTGAATTAGAAATCACAGGAGATTTTGCATATGGAATGTTAAAAGGAGAAAATGGTGTTCATCGTTTAGTTCGCGTGAGTCCATTTAATTCACAAGGAAAAAGAATGACCTCTTTTTCATCTGTTTTTGTTCACCCAGTTGTAGATGATTCTATAGAAATTAAAATTAATCCTGCAGATTGTAAATGGGATACTTTTAGAGCGAGTGGAGCTGGTGGACAGCATGTTAATAAAACAGAATCTGCAGTGCGGGTTACACACATTCCTACAGGTTGTGTTGCAGAATGTCAGGAAGAACGATCTCAGCATATGAATAGAGAAAAAGCGATTCAGAAATTGAAAAATCTATTGTATGAACTGGAATTGCAAAAACAATACGCTGAAAGAGACAAGGTGGAAGCGGGCAAAATGAAAAATGAATGGGGGTCCCAAATTAGATCATATGTATTAGATGATCGTTGGGTGAAAGATTTGCGTTCAGGATATAAAGTACATAATCCAGATGCAGTATTAAACGGAGATTTAAATGATTTTTTAAAATCCGTTTTATTAATGAATGCAGGAGTGTAATGATATAGTGAATTGAACTTACTAAATAGTAAAACTATTTAGTAAGTTTTCTTTAGACCTGCCAACAATTCCTTATTTAAACAAAAAATTCCACAAAAAACGAGGACTCCAAAAGACTTCCGTTTTGTCTTTGGTGTCATAGGAGTCTGTTAATATTTTACGGATTATCTTGTTATTTCCTATTTTACGAATAGCGAATTTCATTAGCCAAGGTCGACTGAAAAACATTTGAACCCAACGACTAAATTTCAATTCTTTCCACATTAATCTGTAGATTTCTTTGTCGTATGCTTTATTGAAAGAAGCTGAAAAATTATTGGAAGAAAAACAATTTATTAAATGTTTTGCAGCAACTCTTCCGCTTCGGATCGCATTGCCTATTCCTTCACCGGAAAGGGGGTCAATTAAGGAAGCAGCATCTCCTAAAAGTAAAAAACGTTCTCCTGAAATAGGTCTCCTCTTTGAGCCTAACGTTAATCCATGTCCTTTTATAGATTCAGAAGGAATAGCATTTTTAAACCGATCTTTCAGGGCAGGATTAGAATCAATAGCTTGTTGTAAAATTTCCTTTAGATTCAATTTCTTTTCTGTGACAATGGATGATAAAACACCTAATCCTACATTCGCCGTATTATTCGGCAATGGAAATATCCATAAATAACCAGGTAGTAAATCATTGAGAATGTAAAACTCCATTGAAGCATGTTCATCAATGGGTTTTATATTTTCATAATAAACCCGCAATCCAGCAGAATAATGATCTCGTTCTAATTTACGATTCATTAATTGTTTAGCAACAATTGAATGTGCACCATCTGCACCCACTAAAATTTTACCATTAATATTCCTTTCTTTTCCCTGAATAGTTACACCATCCTGATTCACATTCACTTTTTTAGCCGTAAAGTTTTCATGAATGTGAATGTTTTTTTGATCCTTGACTTGTTCGAATAATAAATGATCAAAATCTATACGTTTACAAATGTGCATTTCTTTTACATCACCTTTGTATCGAAAAGGAATGAAAAATTGATCTTCTTCCTCTGTGATTACTCTTAAACCTTGGGTAGGAGCTTTTGTTGACATCTTAGAAAAAGAAGATTCTAGATTATTAGAAAGATCGGATAATTGATTGTAAACATCCCAACTTAAGGCATCTCCACAAATTTTGTCTCTAGGAAATACCCCTTTGTCAATTAAAGCAACTTTCAAATTGGATTGAGCTAACTTTAATGCGCAAGAAGTCCCAGCAGGACCTGCTCCTAGTATTACCACATCATAAATTTCAGCTGTGTTATTCAAGTTGGATTTAATTTTTGTTCTAATTCAGTGTAAAATAGGAAGCATTAAAAGATTATCAACGAATTATTTAAAAATATTCAAAAAAAATATTTAGTAATATTCGTTTATCTTTAGAATTCTAAAATAAATTCTCATTCAATTCATAATTCTATTCTTACATGTCTACTTTTTTTGATGCTAATCGTCCAACAGTTTCTCATATAGAACAACAATTAAAAGAATTAAAAACAAATGATTTACCGTGGAAATCAGGTAAAGTCTTGGCATATGTTTATGAGCCTGATCCAGTTGCTTACGCTTTGATTCAAAAAGCATATATGATGTTTTTAACGGAAAATGGATTGGATCCAACTGCATTTAGTAGCTTATTAAAAATGGAACAGGATGTCATTGATATTGCAATTAATTTGATGAATGGTGATGAAGAGTGTGCGGGTAATTTTACATTCGGTGGTACAGAGAGTATAATGTTAGCGATTAAAACAGCAAGAGATTATAATCGAGATAAGAATCCAAATATTAAAAAGCCAAATATCGTATTACCAGTTACGGCTCATGCTGCATTTTTTAAAGCTTGTCATTATTTAGATGTAGAAACAAAAGTTATTCCTGTTGATGAAAAAAACTTCACTCCCAAAATTTTAAATTATCAAAAAAGTATTGATGAAAATACAATTCTTTTAGTGGGATCATCCCCTTCTTATGCGCATGGAGTTATTGATCCTATTGAAGAAATTGCTGCTTTAGCAAAAGAGAAAAATCTTTTATGCCATGTTGATGCCTGTGTTGGGGGGATGTATTTGCCTTTTGCAAAAAAACTAGGTTATGATATTCCTGCTTTTGATTTTTCAGTAGAAGGAGTTACTTCGATTTCTATGGATTTTCATAAATATGGATATACGGCTAAAGGAGCATCTTGTATTTTACATAAAAGAAAAGAATTGCGCAAATATCAATTGTATACTTGTTCAGAATGGTCAGGTTATTCGATTGTTAATCCTACAGTTTTATCCAGTAAAACAGGAGGATCTTTAGCGGCTTGTTGGGCAAATTTAAATTATATGGGTTTTGTCGGATTTCAAAACATTGTAGAAGGGACACAGGCTGCAAAAACTAAAGTTGAAAAAGCAATTTCAGAAAATGATTATTTGAATTTATTAGGAACACCAATTATGAATATGATTGCTTTTTCTAGTAATAAAATAGATTTATTTGCTTTAGTCGCTAAAATGAAAGAATTAGGTTGGTATATTCAATTGCAATTTAAACATGGAATATCACCTACAAATATCCATTTATCAATTAATAGAGCAAATGTTGAACACATTGATACATTCATAAAAGATTTATTATTTTCTGTCAATGAATTATCTAATAACACCATTGATTCTTCTCTTCCTTTTCCAACAGAATTTCTTGATAATCTAACACCTGAAATGGTTCAACAATTAAAAAGTGGATTAGGGATTTCTGATGGTGAAGCGCCAGGAGATTTAACATTAGTCAATCGAATTTTAGATGCTGCTTCCCCAGAAATAAGAGATATGATTTTAAAAGAATTCGTAAATGGATTATTTAGATAATACATGGGAGTTTTCTCTTATATAATATTGTGTTTTTTACCTTACTTTTTAGTTCGAATATCTAAAGTTCTAAAATTAGAATCTGTTTTAAGTCCTGTTGTTTTATGTTATGGTATTGGTTTGTTGATTGGGAATTTTCTACCTCATTTAATTCTAAAATCTACTACAGATATTTTAAGCCAGGCAACTATTGCATTTGCTATTCCATTAATTTTAATGACATCCGATATTAAAGGATTTTTAAACGGAACTAGAAATATTATTCTTTCTTTTTTTCTTGCAATTAGTACCGTGTTTTTCATGTGCCTTTTAGGTGCATTTATATTTAATCCTTACACCATTCATTCTAGCGAAATAGCAGGAATGTTAGCAGGTGTATATACAGGAGGGACACCTAACATGTCAAGTATAAAAGTTGCAATTAATGCGAATGAAAATATATTCGGTATTTTAAATATCGCTGATATTTTAATGAGTGGTGCTTATTTAATTTTCTTGACATCTATCGGTCCATTATTTTTCAGAAAAATTTTGCTTCATGAAAATATCTCAGAATTAAATGAAACTAAAACAGAAAAACATTCTTTAAACCATTCAATTTCTCTTCCTCAAAAAGCAAAAAATTTAATCCCAACTATAACCTTAGCATTTTTATGTATACTACTTTCAGCAGGAATTAGTTATATTATTTATACGGATATTAAAGAAGCATTATTTATTATTTTAATTACACTTTTTGGTATTTCTATATCCTTTTTTAAATGGAGTGAAAATCTAAAAGGAGCATATGAAGCTGGAGATTATTTACTTTTAATTTTTTCTTTAGTCTTGGGAGTAATGTCGAATTTTTCAGATATTCTTCAATCAAGTTCGACCGTTTTATATTTCACTGCATTCGTTTTATTTAGTTCTATTATTATTCACATATTGCTTTGTAAATTATTTAAAATAGATGCAGATACTGTTATGATTACTTCAGCAGCTTGTATATTTGGACCAGTGTTTATTGGGCAAATTGTTTCCGTATTAAAAAACAAATCGATGCTAGTTCCTGGTATGGCTATGGGTGTTATGGGCTATGCTATTGGTAGTTTTTTAGGGATTTCTATTCATTATTTAGCAAGTAATTTTTTCTGATTTATTTATTTAAATCGATAACTGTTCTACAGCCAGAATTGGCATCAAAAAAGTCCATCCTTAAATCATTGTTTGAAACAGTAGCAGTCCATTCATTACAAACTAATGATTCACATAAGCGCAAAACATTATTTAATTCATCAAAAGTATATTCTCCTTCAGAAAGTGAAATTTCTGTTATCGTTCCTGCTTCATTCGTAATTTCTTGGTAAGAATAAGTGTTATTAGAAAAAGTATATTTTCTTTTTTTACAAGTTACTATACCAGCATCGTCATTACATAATCCTTCTTCTCCAAAGAATATACTTTCGTTTTCGGATGCATTGTTACAAATTGTCTTATTAGACTCTAGGACATTCCATTCACCTTCTAAAGCATTTTTTGATGATTCATCACAAGCAGACAGGCAAAACATTAAACAACAAAATAAATATATATTTCTCATTATTATTTCTTTTGATTAAAAATAAGAGTAATATTGAAATCATTCTTGTTATTAACAATAAATTAAAATGATTTTTGACTGGACTCCTATTATTTCAACAGAACGATTAATTCTTAGAGAACAAAACGAAAATGTTATTTATAATGTTTTTGAAAAATTAAATACTCATGAACAACTTTTATTTTTTGGATTAGATAATACGGGCGAATTAAAAAAAGAAAGAGAAAAATATTCTAGAGTTTTTACTATTAATAATGTGAATTTTAAAAAGTGGAATATTCTAAAAAAAGATCAATTCGAAATCATTGGAGAATGCGGTTTTCATACTTGGAAAATTGATCATCAAGTTGCTGAAATCGGCTATAAAATTTACAAGCAAACCGAAAGGAAAAAAAGATATATGTCTGAAGCATTTCAGCGAATTATAGAGTATGGATTCAAGAATATGAATTTAAATCGTATCGAAGCTTTAATAAGTCCTGACAACATACCTTCCCTCCAGTTAGTAGTTAAAAATGGTTTCACAAAAGAAGGGGTTTTAAGAGAACACTTTAAAATTAATAATAAAATTCATGATTCCGTTGTCTATTCTCTCTTGAAAAGAGAATATGAATTTTAATCTGTTGTATTAGTTTTAGGAAATTCTTCTGTTAACCTTAATCTCTCCATTACATAATGAGTAATAATATTATCTCCGTCTTTAACTTCATATGAGTGAACAAATTTCCAGCCTAAAGATCCCATGTAGTTTAGTGCATCAATCATATTATTAAAAGAAAGTGTTTTTCCATTTTCATCTACAACTCTATGGTCTGACATCCATTTCTTATTTTGACCGTAATCTATTTCTACATTAATTTTTTTACTTAGGAATTTAGTTTTTCCTACAATTTCACAATACATATATTTTGGAATATCATTTTGTGAAAAACAATAAGAAATAAATAAAAAGGAGAATG
>JAHDFV010000178.1 GCA_020627985.1 Saprospiraceae bacterium | reverse complement strand
AGCACATGATGGGTTTTTAAAATTTGAAAAAGGAGCAAATGGAAGCTTTAATACATTTACAATTAATGATTATTCATTAGGGAGTTTGAGTTTTTATAAACTATGACGCAGGGAATAGGTATGACAAAATAAAACGCAGCAAGTTCCATTGTATCTTGCTGCGTTTTATTTTTTATGTTACATAAAAGGAGTATATTATTTTCCAATTTTATCCATATCTATCTTACTACTTATATATTTAGGTAATTTTCTAACGGATTTCTTGAGTTGATTTAAGTAGCCTACCTTTTTGTCATTATCTTCCATATAATGATAATAATTCAATGCCAGAAAATGTGCAATAATTCTATTATAATCATCTAATTCTGGATCTTCAATCATTTTAAAAATTTCAGTTTCAATTTCAAGATTATTTTCAGATTCTGTTAGTGCTCTACCTAGTCGACTAATACTACCATAATAATGGTGCTCAGAAGAGTTATCAATTCTTAATGTTATTCCTAATAATAAATCAGTAACATTTATATCTAATTCTTCTAACTCTTTTATATAAGTTTTCCTTCTATTCCACGCATAACTCCCATCAGACATTCGATCAAATCGATCATTCATAATATCTAAATGAGCCTTTAAGAATACTTCCCATTTTGCAGTTTCAGCAGAAACTAAGGCAATATTTATGGCATGCAATCTAGGACTATTGTCTTGGCTGCATTGTCCAACCACTTTAGTTGATCTTAAATCATCAAGTGTTTCTTCTAATTCTTTTAAAGAGAGGTTTTTCCAATTCTCAGGTAAATAGGGTAATCCATATTTCTGATTTTCATGCATTTTAGGGCTAGAAGAGTCAATTAAACATTCAGAATATCCAATCATCTTGGCATATTCATCTTTTAATCGAGCATTAGTTAAACCATCAGGAAGATAGATCGCTAATAAAAATTCATCAGAATATTCAGATTTTTCTTCATATGAAAAAATCCAGCCCTTAGCCATATCACCTTTATATTTTTCAAGGTTTTTCACTTTTTTTATTTCTTTACCATAACCGTTTCCAAGATTGATTTCACTGAATTCAACAATTTCCTTTTTTTCATAATTTTTATAAATAAATCGAACGATCAAAGCATCTTCGTTTAGATCTGCTTTTTGATATTTAGTTTTAAAATCATTATAACTGATACCTCCCTTTATATCTTCATACGCTTTTTTTGAGTTTTGGTCTTCAATAGAAACTATATGACCTTTTCCTTGAGCTTTAGAATAAAAGACCTTATTTAAATCACAGGATTTATATTTTAAATTGAGTGAATCAGCGATTGCAGCAAGTTTAATCATGGTAGGCTCACTGTATATTAGACCATTATCATAAGTCGTAAATTCATTAATTTGCGAAAATATGGAAGATAGATAGAGTAGGGTGAAGACAGTAAGAATTGTAAATTTTTTCATGTTGTTGTAATTTAGATTATAAAAATGGATAAGGATAAAATATTATAACGAAAAATTAGATTTGAAATTTTAGTATGCATCATTTTTAATGAGCTCATCACATGAATAAAACCAATCATACATTTCTTTATTTAAAATTGGTCTAATTAAGAATAAACTATTATATTTGCACCATAATCGTCAATCTTATGATCGGGAAGAAGAAAAATGAGACTTTTAAACCTGGGGTAGACCTAGTTATTCCTTGTGCTTGTGAATGGGATAAAAGTGTAAAGAAAAAGTGTTGTAAAAAGTTCAAAAAGGGAAAACAATGCAAACGTTGTCCTAAAAGATAATCGCTAATTCTGAATATTCCATATCCAATTTCCTCGACCATCTATATAGCCTATTTGGTCTTCAAGTTCTACGGTATACAAATCTAAGCCTGACAACATTCTTTTGCTGAGCTTATCATAAATAGGTTCTAGTATAATTTCCCCATCTGGAGAAGCTAAACCATGAAAAGCAAAGGGCGTTGCGATAAAATTTCCTTCTTTATTCCTCTTGATTCCTACAAACTTACGACTGGTTATCGGTGTCGCATCAGTATCAATTAATGAACATAAAATACCTTCTCTTGCTATTGCAACTCCATCTGAAAAAGGACTAAGATGAGTATATCCTTGTTGTGGACTACGATAAGAGTCTTCATTTAATGCTTTAAAATGATAGAAATAACTTTTTTTATCTCCTCCAACGTCAACTGATTTTTTAATGCCTAATAAACCTTCTTTATAAAAAATAATTTCATGATTCGGTTCTGAAGAAGCTAAAGTATCACCTTGATCATTAAATAAACTTTTAGTGTATTTATCTTTTTCATTTTTATGTCTTAAAATGGTTTTTCCATCTTTAAAAATAGCTGGCCCAAAAAAAGCAAGTTCTTTATTTATATTTTCTTTGCTTTTAATATCCATAAAAAACCAAGGCTGTGCTTGTAAAGCTTGAACGGCAACTTTCCCTTCACCCACTTTAAAAGCATTGTATAATGTAGGTGCAATTATTTCTTCTCCTGAAAGAGAAATAAAACCATATCTTTTATTTTTTCTTACTCTTGCATATCCATTATAAAAAGGATCAATTTCATCATATACTGGAGCTAAAATTTCTTGACCTTCTAAATTAATTAATCCTTTCGGACCAAATTGTTTATGTTGTACAATAGCAAAACCACTTTCATTAAAAGGTAAGACTAATTCATAATGTTTAGGAGCTAAAATAACAACTCCATTTTTATCAATTAACCCTGTTTTTCTTGCAGCGACAAATCTAGAAACTCCTCGATCAAAATCAAATGCTAAAGAAAATTTTGCGGGTATTTTAATATTACTATTTATATCAACAAAACCATACTTTCCGTTTTCTTGTATTCGTATTAATCCTTCTTGAACATTTCCTTTTATTTGATAAGAAACATTTTTTAAATATTCTGCTCCTGTTGCATCTATAATAAGCGGTTTATTATTTTTAATAGCATACGCATATTCATTTTTAAAAGAACCGATGCTATCATATACGAATGGAATTAATGCTTTTCCTTCATTGCTTAAAAGTCCAAAATAATCATCTTTTTTGGTCGCTTTATATTTTGAAACATTACCTGAGTCTGAGGTAAGATTTCCATTTTTATCAATTAAGTAATTGATATTTAAATCATTAAATTTTGTTAAATGGAAATATTGATTTCGACTTTGAGTAATCTCATTATATTCAAATGGAATAATGGTTTTATTTTTAGAATCAATGACTCCTTTTTTAGAATCGAGCATGACTATAGATTTTCCATTTTTCATAGGCATAGCATGCTGGTATTTTGCAGGTATAACAATATTACCTTCATAATCTAAAAATCCCCACTTCGCCCCAGTTAAAAACATAAAGCGATTATTGGCTGAAGTATAATCGACTAATTCTTTTATATTAAAAGATCGAATAAAATTTAATCGTCGAGTAATATTGGGTATGTGATCCGATTTACTTACCCATTTTCCGCCAATAGCAAAAGGAATAAATCCTTCACTGGGTTCTCCAATATATGAAGCAATAAAATCTTTACCCTTGTTTTGTTTAATGTTACCTTGTATATCTAATAAAGTAAATTGCCCATCTTCAAGTATGGCTGCCATATGCGGTAAACCATAGGTGATAAAATCAGTGAGTCTATAACCAATAAAACCTTTGGCTTGAGCTATGAAAATTCCTTTATTTTCATTAAAAATATAATTCGGTTTATACCGAGTGACATAGTCATTAATAAATTTAAAAATATTCGGAACAGTAACTTTTGAATTGGTGTGTGTCAAAGAAAAATGAGTCCCTTTAATTTCAGTAGGATGAAACGAAAAATTACTCAATATCTTTTGAGTACCAATTTTTCTATAGGCTTTTTTATCGTAGTTAACGGAATCTACCCATTCATATAATTTGGGTAGAAAATTAATATCTTTATATTTCTCAATCGTATTTCTTGGAATATTATTTTGAATAATGGCATTATTACTATAACCAATTTTTAAAGTATAAAATTCTTCAAATTTCTCTTCACTTTTTATTTCTTGTTTTTCATTTAATCTAAAAATCGTAACTCCTTTTCCTTGTCTAACTTTTATTAAATCCTTTGTCGTAAAATTTACTTCACTATATTTAGGTAAAAGAATTTGTTTATAATATTTATTATACATACCCAAGCTGCCACTTCGATTGACTAAAATTAATCCTTCGTCATTACGCCTTAAATTGTTATAAATAACAGGTATTATTTCCTTTTTTGTTGTGAAATCAATAATGCCGATATATTCCTCTTCTTTTACTTCTACATATGTTGGACTATCTTTTACTTTTTTAATAAATTGGTATTTCGTATCTAATATTTCAATTCCTTGTAAATTTAATAGTCCTAGTTTTTTATTAGACTTTACTAAGAAGTATTCTTCATTAAATGGAATAAATTCAGCATAATTTTTTTTTAAAGAAACTAGGCTTAAGTCTAGTAAGGAAAGTAACCTGCCTTTGTTATCATGATTCACCAAAACGGCAAAATCTTGAGTAACAAATTTGATTTTCTTTTCTTGTAATGGATGAATTAATTTTTGGTTTTTATGATGATGAATTCCTTTGTTTTTAAAATCCTGTACTATAGAATATTGGTCGGATTGAGGAACGATATTGAAATATTCCATAGGGATGATTAATTCACCCGTTTGAATATTTAATAATCCATATTTGTTTTTTTCTGATGCAACAGGAATTAAATTTTGTACTTCTGAAGTACGAATGTCAAAATAATTAAAAGGGGTTAGAATGCTACCTGAACTATTCATGATAGCCCATTTGCCTTCTTTTTTAACTTTAAAATATTGATTATTAATAAAATTAATTTCTTCATAAGAATCAAAAGGAATGATTTGTTTTCCATCATTTCTTTTGATAATGCTTTTCTTATTTTCAAAAGATGATACGATTAAATAATCAATTGATAAAAATTCAATATCCTTGTATTGAGGGGCAATTACAAAGGAATTCGAAAATTGAATTAATCCAATTTTATCATCATGAATTATTTTCTGTCCCCAAGTATTTCTTTCTCCTATTCGATCATATTGGGGTTCTATGATCACTTGTGATGTATTGAAATCGTAGAATCCCCATTTCCCATTTTCTTTTATGGGTCGAATTGGATTATTACCTTGAGCAGAAAGGTCAGGAATAATAAATAAGACCATAAAAATAAAATAGAAATTTAATTTCATCTTACTCGTACTAATGGGTAAATAAATGGAATATTAGAATTGAATTTTATTAACTTAATTGATTAATAATATATTTTAATTCATCAAGAGAAGCAATAACTTGTTTATTGACATGCATTTTAAAGGTATATGAAGAATTAGATGAATTCCTGATATCATTTAATAATAATTTAAATTCCTCACTAGATATTGTTGCATATTTATTCCCAGGTAAAAGAGCTACTAATTTTGTATCTACATTAGGATTAATTCTCATTCTTTTCCATTCATTAGGAGGATATACTACTACATTTCTATCTCCTGTAATCATATATATATTGGTAAGAGACTTTAACCCTGTAATCATAAGATCAAAATCAAAATCAGCAAGAATTGGAATATTAGTATCATCTTTAGTCATGATATCATAATTATAAATTCCAAACCCATCTAAAGAATATGATCGAATGAAATCTGCTTGACTTTCGGCTAATTCTCTTAACTCATTAATGGTTAGTTTATTTTTTTCATATTCTTTTAATTTCGAAGAATATGCTGCCATTGACTTTTGGAATTCTTCTCCATTCTGACTTGGACAAATCGTTGTTACAAATTCTTTATTCTTATTCTTTAAAGTAAGACGAAATAAATTACTTCCTTCATAAGGTTCTATTTCAGCAGCGTCCCAATTCTCACGCAAAACCCATTTATTCTTTACTGGATTTTTGGCATCATTTCCTCCTGCATATTGCCACATAACACCACCCATTTCTTTTAATTCAGGAAAATTTTCATAATTGATATCAAATTCAAGGACAGGTTTTTTCTTATCAAATTTATAAGGTTGAACGGGAGCTTTAATAGATTCTTTTTTAGCAATTATATTTTTGGTTTTTATTTTTTTAGCGTTCTTTTTGACTTTAGACAATCCTTTGTTCAGCCATTGTTTATTTTTCCGATCAAAAGACCAGAAATCATAATCAGTATCATTATGATAAGAAGCTAAATTTACATCTACTTTTTTATCTTCAGCAATAAAAATAGGCTTTCCTTCAGCAGAACCTTGAATGTCAAACATACCAGCGGATTGCATAAAACCTGTACTACCATCTGGAGCGGTTAAACGCATTGGTATACCACTAGCAATAATGTCTCCTACATCATGGTATTCTTTAAAAGAAATATTGACTTTCCCTTTGATAACTTTTCCATTTTGATCAACAAAAGCATTTTTTGGAATTTCAATGGTAGTTCCTGTTTCTTTTATTTCAATTGTTTTCGCTTTATTTCCATCAATCTCAAAAACATGATTAGGCACTTTAATATTCTTTAAATCAATAATACCTCTACCTGTGGCATAACCATCAGGAGAGATAGTATTGGTTTCATTTGGTGCCTCTAGATTCAAAGTTGTTTCATCTAATGTTAAATCAGAGGGGGATGATTCATCATTAGTGTTTATATTATTGCATGCGCTAAAAAAAGCAGCGAAAAAGAATAGAATTAAGTATTGATTTTTCATGGAATCTATTTAATATGATTTAATAATTAGATGCATAATTCTATAAGAAAGTTGCATTAACTATAAAGTATAATACGATTTAAAGAAAAGGTTACAACCAAAAATCAAAAAAGCCCAACTTTATGTAAAGTTGAGCTTTTAGCATATGAATAGAACAGAACCTAAAATTTTAAATGTTTAACGGTCGATCCATTATTTTCTAATTGTTTAAGTGAAGTAATGCCGATATTAAAATGGGTATCAGCATAATTTGCTGTTGCTTTTATATCACTTTTTGAAGTTTTTACACCTTCAGGCGTCATTGGCATATCCGAAACTAATAATAAAGCTCCAGCAGGAATGTCATTATGAAATGCGACAGTAAAAATGGTAGCTGTTTCCATATCAACAGCTTGGCAATTAATTTCTCTTAGGTATTCTTTAAACTCCTCATCGTGTTCCCAAACTCTTCTATTCGTAGAATAAACGGTACCTGTCCAATAATCTAATCCAAATTTTCTATTGATGGTAGAAGAAACTGCTTTTTGTAATGCAAAAGCTGGCAATGCTGGTACTTCAGGTACCATATAATCATTTGATGTTCCTTCACCTCTTATTCCTGCAATGGGTAAAATAAGGTCTCCCACTTTATTTTTAGATTTAACGCCACCACATTTCCCTAGAAATAAAACAGCTTTTGGCATTATAGCCATTAATAAATCCATAATAGTTGCGGCATTCGGACTACCCATCCCAAAATTAATAATAGTGATATTTTCAGCAGTAGCACATTGCATAGATTTACCAACACCAGAGATCTTAACATCATACTTTTCAGCAAATAGATTCAGGTAGTTACTGAAATTAACTAGAATGATATATTCACCAAACTCCTCCAGTGCCATACCTGTATATCTAGGAAGCCAATTCTTTACAATTTCTTCTTTTGTTTTCATCTTTTTTTACATTTACTACAAAAATAGACATCTTATTTTATACTATTACGTAAACACTATTAATTTTAGCACATTTCTTAAGGATTGTTATTGAAGATTGCAAAATGAAGCGAAGAGATAAACTTTTTACATTAATTAAAACCTTAAATAGGGGAGAAAAGCGCTCTTTTA
>JAHDFV010000177.1 GCA_020627985.1 Saprospiraceae bacterium | reverse complement strand
CGATAGAAGCTCCTGTTAAAAAGAAAGATCAAAAAATAAAACCCTTTAAAGAGATTATTACAAAAGAAGCGGTATCTGATGAAGGGTTCTTTACCGTTCACAAGGTTTCAGACAAATATTACTTTGAAATTCCTAATGATATTTTAGATCAAGAAATATTAATCGTTAGCCGAATTTCTGGACACGTAAAAGGATTAAATTTTGGTGGCGCTGGAATGAAATCAAGACCTCAACAAGTTATTCGTTGGCAACGATTAGATGATAAAATTTTATTGCGTTCGGTTTCTTATAACAGTGTTGCCGATGAAAATACGCCTATTTATAAATCTGTTCGGAATAATAATTTTGAACCCATTGTCATGACTTTCGACATCAAGGCAATGTCATTAGATAGTTCAGGAGTTGTCATAGAAATTAATCCTTTATTTACGACAGATGTTCCAATGATTGGCGCTATGTATTCTCAGCAAAGATCTGCCTTTGGCATTAAAAATTTAGATGGAAAACGAAGCATGATTACTAGAGTTAAGAGCTTTCCTGAAAATGTAGAAGTCAGACATGTACTCACGTATAATGGAAGTAAATTACCCGATAATCAATTAACAGAAGCTTTATCTATTGAAATGAATCAATCCTTCATCATGTTGCCTAAAAATCCAATGATGCCAAGAGAATATGATAGAAGAGTTGGTTATTTTTCCTTTCAATTGTATGATTATGGGAAGGAAGATCACAAGGCGACTTCTTTAAGATACATTACCAGATGGAGATTAGAACCCAGTGATAATAAAGCTTTCGAACGAGGTGAATTAGTTGAACCCAAAAAACCAATTGTTTACTATATTGATCCTGCTACTCCTATGAAATGGAGAAAATACTTAAAACAAGGTATTGAAGATTGGCAAGTGGCTTTTGAAGAAGCTGGATTTAAAAATGCGATCATAGCAAAAGATCCTCCTAGCAAAGAAGAAGACCCTGACTGGAGTCCAGAAGATGTACGTTATTCTGTCATTCGATATATTACAACAGATATCCAAAATGCACAAGGGCCTCATGTACATGATCCTAGAACAGGCGAAATTTTAGAGTCTGATATTTTATGGTATCATAATGTAATGAATCTTTTAAGAAATTGGTACTTCGTTCAAACAGCGGCCGTAGACCCTGCTGCTAGAAATGTTCGATTCACAGATGAGTTAATGGGAGAACTGATTCGTTTTGTTGCAGCGCATGAAGTCGGACATACTTTAGGTTTACCGCACAACATGGGTTCTAGTGTTGCTTATTCTGTAGATTCATTGCGCTCTAAGACATTTTGTGATACGCACGGTACTGCTCCATCCATTATGGATTATGCTCGTTTTAATTATATCGCTCAACCAGAAGATGGGATTACCTACCATGGACCTAAAATTGGTGAATATGATTTGTATTCTATTATGTGGGGTTACAAACCCATTCGAGGAGCAAAAACTTCTGCTGATGAAAAAGAAACATTGCATACTTGGATTGTTGAACATGCTAGCGATCCCTTATATCGATATGGAAGACAACGTTGGAATACTTATGATCCTTCTTCTCAAACAGAAGACCTAGGAGACAATGCAATGAAAGCTTCAGAATTAGGCATTCGTAATTTGAGAAGAATTGTTCCACAATTGGTAGCTTGGACAGAAGAAGAAGGAAAAAATTATGATGATTTACGAGAGCTCTATATTAATGTTTATTCTCAATTAGGTAGATATATGGGTCATGTCACTACTAATGTAGGTGGTGTTTATGAAAATTATAAAACCTATGATCAAGATGGTGCTGTCTTTGAATTGGTACCTAAAAATTTACAAAAAGACGCCGTTCTTTTTTTGAATGATCAATTATTTAAAACACCAAAATGGTTATTGGATCAAAATATTTTAGAAAGAATTGAAGAGACAGGGATGAATGATCGATTAAGTTCTTTTCAAGGAAGATATTTAGGTATGCTTTTCCAATCTGATCGCTTAAAAAGAATTTCTGAAGCAGAAAGCAAAGACATTACCAATACTTATACAATGATTGAAATGTTTGATGATGTCAAAAATGGAATCTTCTCAGAATTAAAAGAAGGTAATAGAATAGATCCCTATCGTAGAGCTTTACAAAGATCTTATATAGATCGATTATCTTTATTAATGAATGGAACGGATTCTAAATTGAGTCATACAGATATACAAGCTGTTGCAAGAGGAACTTTGAAAAAATTACATAAAGAATTAAAATCAGGTATGAACAGACAAACGGATCAAATGTCTAAATATCATTGGGATGATTTAGTTGAAAGAATTGATCAAATTCTTGATCCTAAAAAATAATTATGAGATTAAAACACTCCATTATATGTTGATTAATGGATGGATAAAAAGCTGATACCGATAGCTATCGTTATTATTTTTCAATGACTTGCAAAGAAATTAACATTATGTTCTTAAATCACTTCTATTAATGGAAGTAGAATTCTATGTTAATCTAATGATAAATTTTAATAGGAAAGGGTTTGTATTAACCTATTCTCATTTATTAATATTATTTTTGAAATTCCTACAAAACCGTTCATAATAATACCACAAAGATGTTTAAAGTTGGTGCTGCTAAATCTGATGTAACCTATTTCAAAAAAGGATTAGTTATGTTGGGTTATGGAAGACCTTTCCACAAAATGAAAGGGATTGAAACGCGTTTATATGCTCGTTCAGTTGTCATCGAATCAGGTCAACAAAGATTATGTTTTGTCAATGTAGAAATGGGGTTTTGTACCGTTTATTTAAAATACGGTGTAATCCAAAAATTAAAAAATGAATTCCCTCAATTAGGATTACATGATGGCAATGTCATGATTACGGCACAACACACCCACAGCGGTGCTGGTGGTTATGGTCAACATTTCACCTACAATATTCCTTCACCTGGGTTTCAAAAAGAAGTTTGGGAACATATCAAGAATGGCATCGTCCAATCTATTGTAATGGCTCATTTAAAAGTGAAAGAAGCCAATCTTAAAATGGGTTTTGGTATTTTTGATGAAAAAGAAGAAGTTGCTTTTAATCGTTCTTTAGAAGCACATAATTTAAATCCAGAAATTAAAAAGAAACTCAAAAAAGAAGAATGGCATCTCGCCTGTGATCGAGACATGAAACTCATGCAATTTGAGGATAATAATGGGAAAGTGATTGCTAGTATAAATTGGTTTGGTACGCATTGCACCAGTGTTTCTAATGATAAGTATAATATCTGTTCTGATAATAAAGGTTATGCATCTACTTTCTTCGAAAAGTATTATCAAGAATTAAATCAAGATGATACTACCATTTGTATTTTTGCGCAAGATGCTTCTGGGGATGTTTCCCCTAATTATGTTTGGGACATTAGAAAACAATGGACAAGAGGAAAGTATAAAGATGATTACGAGTCTGCTAAATATACAGGTAATCTTCAGTATGAAAAAGCCAAAAAGATTACGAGTGATTTAAAAAAGAAGAATGTAAATCGATTAGAATCCTATCAATCTTATATTGAATTTTCAGACATCAATTGTGATCCTGATTTTACGAATGGAAAAAAAGGATGTAGAACTTCTGGAGCGAGCCTAGGTATAAGTTTTTTTGAAGGAACAGTTGAAGGACCAGGCATGCTTAAACCCATTGGATCTATTTTAAAATCTGCCATGGATATTCATAAAAAGAATGAGTTAAAATGGTTGAAAGATGAAAAAAGAACTCAAAAATACAAAGATTATATTCGATTAAAACACGAAACCCAAAGTCCAAAACGAATTGGTATTGAAGCCTCTAAAGGTAAGTTTGTTTGGTTGGATCAAGAAGCAAAAATTCCAATTCCTGGTATTTTTGAAAAAACGATCTCTAATGCAAAAAATGCAATAGAACAAAGGAAATCAGTACACAAACCTTGGATTGCTACTCGCCTACCCCTTCAATTTTTCATCCTGGGAAATATTGCAATTGTGGGTATTCCTTTCGAATTAACGACTATGTCAGGCAGAAGAATCCGTAAAATGTTGAAAGCAGAGTTAGCATCATATGACATAGACCAAGTGATTTTATCGCCTTTCGCCAATGCTTACGCAGGTTATATTACAACTCAAGAAGAATATATGATTCAAATGTATGAAGGAGGGCATACCCTTTTTGGAAAATGGACATTACCTGCTCTACAAACTGCTTTAAGAAGAACCATTGAAAAATTAAAAAAAGGCGAAGAAGATAAAAGTAAACCTTTAATATTTACGGAAGATCAAATTTGGGTATATCAGTAAAAGTATCAATTCAATTTTATCTTAAACACCTTCGTTTAAATATTTATTTATTGGGATAATAATCTCCTGCATATTTATATTGATGATATCCTTGACCTTGATGGTCACCGACAATATTGAAATAGCAATCTTCTTTATCCCCGAAAGGTAAAATAATAAGAGGTTCTTCCAATTTTACTTTTTTTATTTTAAAACCTTTTGGTAAAACCACATCTAAACTTGGTGTGCTTGTTTCTGTGGCATGCATCGCATAAAGATTTCCTTTATCATCTGATAATTGATAAATCTCATCTTCAAAAACAACGATTTGACATTTCTTAATAACTTTTACGACTAAATGCCCTTCTTCTGGTTTAAGCATATCCGTTTTAGAAGGGATAAAATCAATAGCCAATGGATTAGCGAGTTTCATCCAGGAATAACCTTTGTAATCCAAATAACTTTTACAAGCTACACCTTGACAATTAGACGGAGCATCAGGAGAACGTAAGAATGCTGTTTTGTCAATCAAGAGATTTCTGTCTATATTTTTTCTCCAAGGTAATCTGACTTTTAAGCCATCCCATTCTGCTAATGGAATTGGGTGATCCCCATGACTTAGAACAACCAGATTTTCCTTTACATTGATTAATTCCTTTGCCGTTCCGACTTGCTGCCATACAATGTTCGCTGGCAATTCGAAAGCTGGTTTGGTTGCATATTTAATACCAGCTTCTTCTAAAGAATCAAAACCACAGGATGCAATAAGGACTACAAATAGTCCAATACATAACATTTTGTTTACCATCTACTTTTTATTTTTGATGTTGTGAAATCATTAGCATCATCTCTAGGATAAATTACAGTATTTGCTTTTATGTTGATAGAAAATGGAACTCCTTTTTCTTTGATGCATAAATCTATATTGTTGTTATTGTCGTCTATATTTTAAAGCTTTTTCTGTTAGCGGAATACTTTCTGATAAAAAAAAATCTGTTGAATTATTACAGGCATAAAAGCACATAAAAATCAGAAGTAAAAGTTGAATTTTCATATCTTATTTTATAAAGGGTTTTGTTTTCAACACATCTTCAATAGCATTAACCAAATCTTCTATAGTATAAATCTTGTCATGAATAAATAAAATAGAAATATCGAAAACCAGCTCTATGTTTAGCATTAATTCAGCGTATTCGAGCTCATCTAATCCAAGATCATTTACAAAAGAAGCATTGAGTTGAAGTTGTTTTTCATTTAATGAATAATCTTCTAGTAACTTTTTTACTTTTTTTCTATCGTGGCCTTTTTCATAAAATTATTATCTCTAAATATGAAGTGATTTAAAAACTATTTCTCATTTCATCATTGATAACATCCTCCATTCTATTAGTTTCTTCTGTTTTTCCAAAACCAAAATAAACCAATAATCAAAATTGGTATTCCCAAAATGTAAACTGTATTATTACTCAATATTTTTAGTATAGATTTCCGACCTACTTCTCCCTCTGCTGAATACCCTTCTTCCATTTCAATAACTCCAACTGATTTTGCATATTTATCATAAGCATTGATCAATTCATTAAATTTTTCAGGAAAGGTTTTCGCAATATCTTTTGTTTCTCCTGGGTCGGATTTTAAATTGTACATATACCATTTATTATCACCTAAGGGAATATTGTTTTTCACAATTTTGAAATCGCCTAAATAATAAGCGGCACTATTGGCTACTTCCAAACCCACTCCTTCATTTTCATTATAAACAGGAATGGAGGAATCATGAATATGAGGTAATAAACTTTTACCTGTAATGGGCGCAAATAATTTATTGCTTCTTGGTTCCTTACCTACTAATTCTAAAATAGTAGGAACAACATCTGTAATGAAACAAAAAGAATTGGTTCGTTGCCCGCTAGGAATATTTTTACCTGAGATAATTAAAGGGGTACGGACTCCTCCTTCACCCGTATAGTATTTAAAAAATGAAAATGGTGAAGCTAAAGCGAAGGCAAATTCAGGTCCTAATGCACCAAAATATCCTTTTTCACCTGCTCGCTCTTTATCATAATGATAACCATGTTTTTCTTGCCATTTTCGCATAACGATGTTTCCTTTAATATCACCTCCATCTGGTCCATTATCAGATGTAACCACAAAAATGGTATTATCATAATGTCCTTTTTCTTTTAGATATTGAATATATTTTCCGATATAAAAATCCATGGCTTCCAGCATACCTGCTGTTACTGCCATATCTGTCATGTATCCCTCTTTTTCTTTTTGTGTGAGCTGCCCCCATTTTTTAAATTGTGGGAACATATCATTCATGGCTGCATTTGCGGGGATGATACCCATTTCTTTTGCTTTTTCAAACCGCTTTTGTCTTAATGTATCCCAACCTTCTTTATATGTTTCTAGATAAGGTTCTACAAATCTTTTTGGTGCTTGAATGGGTGCGTGAATGGCTTGAAACGAAATGAAAGAGAAAAAAGGTACATCCTTATTTTGCTCTGCCTCGTGAAAGTCGATTGTTTGTTCTATATAATCTTTTGAAGAATAGAAATCATCTGGTAAATCCGTCTTTTTCCCATCTGCATACCATTGAGCTGTGGCTTTCATGGGTAGATAACCTTTGGCTTCGTAATTGTCAGCACCAGATGCCCCCAAGATAAATGAACGGTCAAATCCCCTTGCAGTAGGCAAGGTATTTTTATCATGTCCCAAATGCCATTTTCCAGTAACATAAGTATTATAACCCACTTCTTTCAATCGAGTCGCAATAGTTTGCACCCGATTATTTAAAACCCCACCATAACCAGGTTCGTTTTCATAACCACTTGGCAACATCTCTGGTAAATTAGCTACGCCTGTCAAATGACTATCCGTGCCTGTCACCAACATTGCTCTGGATGGAGAACAAACTGGGGAAGTATGAAAATTGGTAAACATCATACCTTGTTCTCCCAATTGGTCAATATTAGGTGTCCTTGCTTCGCCACCAAAACTGCCGAAATCCATTAAACCCGAATCGTCAACAAGTATTAGTACAATATTGGGTTTAGTTTCTGCTTGTGACCAAGTATATGTACTTAACAAGAGAAATGTCAATAATAGCATTTGAATCTTCATATTACTCTATTTTTTCGAAAGAATTTCCATAATCTTCTGGGCAGTTTCATGTCCAGAATTCTGGTTTTGTCCAGTAACAAATCGTTCTTCCTCATCGACTACCGTTATAGTCGCCAGCATATCACTGATTGAATGATGATTGGCTTTGTAAATCGCTCCTGCTTTTTTCAATTCGCTTTCAGGATGTAGTGGTGTATACTCAATATTCAACTGGTCGAGTTGCGCTTGTGTTACACCTGTCATCGTTCTTCCTTTTATCAATAAATTACCAGTGGTATCTCTTGCTTGAATAAATGCTAAAGCTCCATGACAAACACTTCCTAATATTGGAGTTTGTGCATAGTATGCTTCACTTACTTTTTTTGCCAATAATTCTGATTGCCCCATATCAGAGGCTGCACCCCAACCGCCTGCAAAAAACACCACATCATATTTTGTGAAATCAAC
>JAHDFV010000176.1 GCA_020627985.1 Saprospiraceae bacterium | reverse complement strand
CCGCTACTAGCTTTGCCATGATTAGAGGACAGCATATCCAATTAACCGTTTTAGGCGCAATGGAAGTTTCTGATTCAGGAGATATCGCCAACTGGAAAATTCCGGGTAAAATGGTCAAAGGAATGGGAGGAGCTATGGATCTAGTGGCTTCAGCAGAAAATATAATTGTTGCCATGATGCACACCAATAAAAGAGGAAAATCTAAATTATTGCGTCAATGTACTTTACCATTGACAGGTGTAAAATGTGTCAAAAAGATAGTAACCAATTTAGCTGTTTTAGATGTAACAGAAAATGGTTTTAAATTAATTGAAAGAGCGCCTGGTGTTTCTGTAGAAGATATACAAGCAGCAACTGAAGGTCGATTAATTATTGAAGGAGATATTCCAGAAATGAAATTAGCTTAATGACTTTAATTTAAAACAGCGATGAAATAATATTTTATCGCTGTTTTAATTTTATGCATTATGAAGGAAGAAAAAATAAATTATAACGGTCAAATTATTTCTGCTAAAAAATTTAAATTTGGAATAAATAATCGAGCATTTAAATATGGAGATTCTTTATTTGAAACGATAAGAGTTTTTGATGGAAAAATCCCTTTTCTTTCTCTACATTTTAATCGATTAATGGAAGGCTTACTATTATTAAATTATAATATTCCTCTTCATTTTAATGAAGCTTTTTTACTTCAAGAAATTTATAAATTAAAGATTAAAAAAAACCATAGGATTCGGTTAATGATTTTTAGAGAAGATGGAGGTTTTTATTCTCCTTATGGAAATGATTTCCATTTTGTTATCGAAGAAAATTCAATAAAAAAAAGTAAGTTCTTTTTTTATAAAAAGGGTTTACATGTAGGTTTATTACCTAAAAAACTGTTAAACTATTCTCCTATTTCTCATTTAAAAACGGGCAATAGTCTACCTTATATTTTAGCTGGAATTGAAAAACAAAAAAACCAATGGGATGATTGTTTTTTGATGAATCATGATAGTATAGTATGTGAAGCGATTAGTTCTAATCTTTTTATTTATTCTTCTGGTAAATTAATTACACCTCCACTTTCTTCAGGCTGTATTGCTGGTACAATGCGACATGTAATTCTTAAACAATTAGGTTTAACTGTTATAGAAAAAGAATTTACTCGAAGGAAGATTAAAAATGCAGATGCTATATTATTAACGAATGCAATACAAGGAATAAGGTGGGTTGAAAAATTTGAGGATAAAACTTTTCAATATCCTAAAATAGGATTAGAACTCCGTGATAAAATTAATCAGCTCATATCATAAAAAAAGCCTTGTATCTGGATACAAGGCTTTTCATTTTATTGAGAAATTATTTTATTCCATACCATCGAAATCAATAAAATCTCCATTGGTATAATCTAAACGTAAACGCAATTCTGGTCCATTTACATAACCCGTTACTGTTGCATTAGAAAAAGTTTTATCCAAATCGATATCTCCGTTTGAAGCATTTGATAACGCTACATTATCTAGAGTAATATCACTAGCAGAAGCATCTGCATAATCAATAATAACATCTACAGTATTGTCATTTACTCTGGTGATCACGATGTCATCATTCCCTGAAGGATTAATAACTCCTTGACTTGAATCAATTCCTATGATTGCATATCTTCCAACAGCATCTTCTGCTAAATTATCATCACTTATATCTACATCACAGCCAATAATAAATGACCACAGAAGCATAATTCCTAAAATTGTAATCTTGTTATTCATAATAAATAAATTAATTAATAGTTTAAAAGTATATGTATTTAAAGATTACAAAGTTAATTATTTAGTTGAACTAATTTCATCTTGCTTCGCATCTATTTTTTCTAGCATCTTATCTCTCACATTCGTCCATTTTTCCAATCTAGTTTTACATTCTAATTTTGCTTCTTCTGTTTCCGCTACTTTTAACTCTTCCGTTATTGTTTTGATTTTTTCATCTACATCAGATAATTTCTCTTTCCTTTTTTCTAGAGATTCAGCTTCTTCTGCTTTATCGAAAATCACATTTTCAGGTGCTGCGGCATCATCAATTTTTTTCTGTACTGATTTTCTAACTTTTTGGGGGATGAAAACAGTATCTCCTGTTTGTCTTTGATTCATGAAATTAGGCGAAACAATTTCTATTCCTGCATCATGCAAACAATCTAAAATCATAGCGTTTAATTTAGATTCTGCGGAAATAATGGTTTTAATATCTTCTAGTAATCCATATGTTTTATAAACAACAGAAAAATCTCCTAAATCTGTAATCCGAACGAAGCCATCTTTTAAACCCGCTTGTTCTACAGCTTTTAAAAGTGCCTGTTCTATTTTTACTCGATTTACATCATATCCTAAAGAGCAAATCCCTGAAATAAAAGTACCTGAGGTTCGAATAACTTTTACAGGATTTGTAGTTAAGAATAAATTTGGAATTGTGGTTAAATCTCTATTTTCAGTTTGAATTTCTGTATGAAATAATCCTCTTTCTGTAACTCTTCCAAATAATTCACCCGAACGAATAAAATCGCCAGGTTTAAAACTATTAATGGTTCTCAACATAATTCCAGCCATACCATTTCCCATAAAAGTGGCAGAACTTAAAGCAAAAACCGCAGAAATCACAATCCCTACTAAACTTGAAATATTCCCTTTGGTTGACGGATCCATTGGCAGAGAAAGAACAATGGCAATTGCTCCTATTAAAATAATAGAAAATAAAATAATCGATTTAATAATCCCCCAATCAGTTTTCCCCTTAGAAGATTTTTCTAAAATCCATTTTGTTCCATAATAAATCGCAACTGTTACAATTATTGTGAAAAATGTTCCTTGAAAACTCAATATTTTATCTAATATAGTACCCATCTATCCTTTTATCTTTAAGACGATCTAAATGATAAACGTAACAAGATTTTATTAATAAAAAAAGTCGCTTACTTTCGTAAACGACTTTTAACATATTGGGATGATTCATTTGGTTTTTATTGAATATGAATCATTTGTTTAGTTTCTACCTTTTTATCATCAATAATTAAAGAATAATAATATACTCCATTAACTAACTCTTCAGCGCTCAAAATAATTTGTCCTTGACCTTTTTGATCCAAATTTATGCTTTTAAGTATTTTGCCATTGATATCCATAAATGAAATAATAGATTTTCCTGCATCTGAAGGCACGAAATATTCAATTACAGTTTGATCTTTGAATGGGTTTGGTGCATTTTGTTTTATAAATGGCAACTTTGTATTCCCATTCAATTCAACATTTAATTCGTTTTGAGGAGAATCTTTTTGATTTTGAGAAAATTTAATATTCATTTCTTGAATTAAAGATTTAATTTCTTCTAATTCAGATTTTAAATTTTCGTTTTCTTTTTTCAAGGCTAAAATTTCTTCAGTAGTATTTTTATCTAATTCTTGAATACCTTGAGTTAATACTGGAATTAATCCTATATAATTAATGGCTTTATAATTAATCGCATCTTTAATTAAAATTCTTCCGCCATCATCATCAAATTTCACTTCCTCAGGTTGTACATTTTCACTCACTAATTCAGGTAATACTTCTTCTACTTCTTGTGCTATAAAGCCAATTTGTTTTTTATCTGATAAGCGCATATATTCATATTCGTTAACTTTATAAGTATAACTTTTCGTTTTTAATGCTCTAATCTTTTCTAATCCATTTTCATATAATTTTATATCTTTTTTCAGTTTACGATCAGATGGATTATTAAACGTTCCTGTTACTGTTGCATCTCCTGCAAAATAGCCTGCATAATTCGTTGCCCCTGTTCCTGATGAAGTACCATAAATACCATACAAGGTTCCACCTGTTCCATTAGCGGATGAATGTACACCATAACATGCAAAAGGGTTATTCTCTGTATTAAACTCATTAGTACTTACATTTATTCCACGATAACTCCCCCTGGCTCTTATACCAATTCCATAACCGTCATTCGTTTTAGAAATAGCTTCAATAGCAGCAACATCTGAATTGCCTACATAATTAATTTTAGAATAAATGCCAGATTTAAGGGAAGACGTTTGTCCTTCTAAATGCAATAATCCCTCATCTGGATTCTCTGTTCCAATACCAACAAAACCATCTTTATCTACCGTTAATCTTGGAGCTGTTTGAGTTACTAAATGAGTTTTTCCAGTTGATCCAAACCTAGTTCCAATTTCCATATCATTCAGACCATTATATACACCAATATAACCCACATATCCTGAAGAATTATGATAACTTGTATAATTAAAGTTACTTGAAGTTTCGAATCTCGACATTTGAGCAGAAGTACCTTTTACATGTAACGGATATAAAGGGGTTCTACCAATTCCTACGTTTCCAGCATCGTCAACAATCAATCTTTCTGCCCCTCCAGTTTCTATAATAACATTTCCTGCTTCTCCACTTACTGTTCCTAAAACAAAATCATCATTATCCAATCCTATTCTAGAAATTTGACCTCCTGCATCACTAAAATCTATTACTCCAACTGTTCCTGATGTTTCAATTTTTAGAATATTATTTTCATCTAGTATGTGTAATCGAGAATCTGGTGAATTGATACCTAAGCCCATACCAATATATTGAGAAAACCCATCTATAAACATAGCTGTATAAGCAACACCAATTCCTCCACCACCAGTATTGTTTTGATTGACTTCAAATGAAAAGCCTTTGTTTTGAGCGTATTTAAATTGAGATTTTGTTTGGCCTTGTATCTGCATGGTAAAATCTGAAATACCAGACAATGCATTGATCGCTAAATCTACTTGATTCGATCCAGATACTTTTAATTTTGAAATTCCAGCATTATCTTCTCCTATTACTAATTTTCCATCAAGTGGTGCCAAATAAATAGATGCACCTATACCATCCTCTAATGTTTGAGCATGTAAAACGAGTCCAAATAATATATTAAGACATAAGATACTTATCAGTTTGCGTATTTTCATGATATAATTTTTTGGTATCCTCTAAAGGATAATTAATAAATTGATTTTATATCTATTCATACTTTTTGAATCCTATATGTAAACAATGTTTTAGAATTAATTCCAATAAAAAAAGCCGTCCACAATTGTGAACGACTTCATTATCATCAAAGGGCGATTGATTTGGTATTAACGAGTTAAAATCATTTGTTTTGTTGTGATTTTTTCTCCATCAATCACTAAGGTATAATTGTACGTTCCACTGGCTAACTCATTTGCTTTTAATACAATGTTACCTGCTCCTGTTTCTTGAATACGTACCATTTTTAATGTGCGACCATTGTGATCTGTAAATAAGATATAAGCATCTTTTGCCATTTTAGGTAAATAATATTGGATACTTGTTTCTTGACTAAATGGGTTTGGCGCATTTTGTAGAAGTGCTGGTTGATCTGTTCCACTAATTTCAACTAATGTACTAGAAACTTCTTTCGTTCCAGCATTTGAATTTAAGCAACAAGATTGTAAATCTTTTTCCAAATCTTGGATTCGAATTTGCATGGCTTCTAAGTTTTGTAACTGACCTTCTAAAGCATCCATTTGATCCAGAACCGCATCTAAGTTTTCAATTTTAGAGATTTTATCTTCTAATAAAGCGACTTGGTTGGTTAATTCTTCAATGGCTTCATCTTTTTCTTGTACAGAACTATTTAATTCTTGAATACCTTTTATCAAAACTGGAACAAATGCTGTATAGGTTACTCCATATAGATCTTGCTTTGCGCCTTCTGAAGTTGATTCAATTATAGGAGCTAATTCGGGGTAAATTTCTTTTACCTCCTGGGCGATCAAACCATATGATTTCTCCTTTCCTTCTTGATCTTTAAAGGTATAAGTAGATGGTTTTAATTCCATGATTTTTTCGATTTGAGAAGGTAATTCTTCTATATCATTCTTTAAACGTCTATCTGAAGTTGGTGTATACATGCCATCTGTAGCACTAAATGTACCTCTAAGATCTCCTGCCTTATATAAACTGAGGTTTCCTGAAGACCAGTTATATATGGTCCAATGGTCATCTCCAGATCCAATTACATTTCTAATGGTCAAACCATTTCCAGAATTAGCACTTGGTACTCCAGAAATATGAGTTATATCCATAGTATGTGATGGGTTTGTATTTCTTATTCCTATCCTTTCATTCGTACCATTTATAGTCATTATGGTATCTGAAGTAGAATCATGTATATAATGCATATAATCTCCAGTATTTGTCAAAGCCATATGAATACCTTCACTACTACCTGAATCCCATAAACCTAGTATTCCATTCTCAATTCTTGTATTTCCCGCAAAATAGCCTGCCCAGTTGGTTCCTCCTCCTGTAGCAATACCATATACTCCATAGTTTGTAGTTGCTGAACCTGAACTAGTACCATAAAGTCCATATGCAGCAACGCCTCCAGCACTAGAAGCAATACCATATACGCCTTGACGAGTACCTGCAGAACCTGTTGCAATTCCGTATACTCCACTAACTGTTCCTGTATATGTACTTCCAAATCCACTACCTCTAACACCACGGTATCCTCCTTCAAAATCTCCACCATATCCAAACCCTGGATTATTGACAGCTCTACCATATACTCCTCTTCGATCAGAGTTTCCTTCAAAAGTACTTTCTCCTCTTATGACATTGGTGTTTAACTCATCTTCTACATCTAATCCTGCATCTGGTGTAGTATCTCCGATACCAACATCACCATCAGCGGCTACGGTAAGTGCGGGAGAACCTGCTGTGACAAGATTAAGATCACCTGTTGTATTACTAGGTGAAGTACCAATGTCCATATCATCCGTATTACTGTAAATTCCTGCAAATCCTACAGCATCTGTAGAATTTCTAAAAGACATAAAACCTGTAGTTCCTGTGGTTTCAATTCTTTGTATTTCTCCATCATCCTTTATGTGTAAACGAGCTCCGGGAGAATCTTGTCCTGTACCTATACCTATATATTGTGTAAAACCATCAACAAACATTGCTGTGTAGGCAAGCCCTATGCCACCACCACCAGTATTGTTTTGGTTTACCTCAAAAGAGAAGCCTTTATTTTGTGAGTATTTAAATTGTGATTTGGTTTGTCCTTGAATTTGCAGGGTAAAATCAGAAATTCCAGACAATGCATTAATGGCTAAATCAATTTGATTGGTTCCTGATACTTTAAGTTTGGCAATTCCTGCATTGGTTTCTCCTATGGCAAATTTACTATCTAAAGGAGCAAGGTATTTCGTTAGGCCTACTCCATTTTCAATCGTTTGAGCAATCGAATCTTGAATAATACTCAACATAAAAAGTAAAAGTATTCCATTTTTAAATTTTTTCATTTCATTAAGATTTTTGGTTAAAAAAAGAACTAATAATAAATTAAAAAGGGTTTAATAAAAGACAATAAAATATTAGGGCGAAATGATTACAAATCATTTCACTTGAATTAAAAAAATAATTAATGAATTAAATTAAACGCAACATTATTTACGTTTAATTTAAATACTGGATTTAATTTAATTTAGATTGATATAATTAATACCAATTGCTTCCCGACACATCACGAGATAACAATAAATTAAACACAGGCAGCTCAATTAGATAAAAATATATTTATCAGCACCTTACAATCAAATAAACTATAAGCTTTAAATTAAATCCTTGACGGGTTTTCTCATATACATAGATTTTAAAGGCTAAATTGTTACACTTAGCAGATTAAACAATAAATAAATGTTTGAGAAAATGAAATGTGGGTGAAACATTTTCTCATTTGGTTTCTTAAAATAAATATAATAAAAAAAATAAAAAAACGAATAATTAAATTAAATAATAAATCAGATAATTTAGTGATGTTGAATTATTTATTGATTTAAATAATCCAACAATTTACTTACATAAAT
>JAHDFV010000175.1 GCA_020627985.1 Saprospiraceae bacterium | reverse complement strand
ATTTTAAATGTAAAAGAAGAGGATTTAGTTTCTAATTCTTATAGTGATTTGTTGTTGGCATTATAGCTATTAATTGCACATTAATATTAAGAAATGGATAAAGAAAAAGAATTTTTAATTGAAGGATTTACAGAAAAAGAAATAAATGAATTAATTCAATCTGAAGAATTTTTAAATATAATATTTTCAGATGAACCTGTAATCTTCAAAGCTGGATCTAGTGAAATTTTAGGCAACTTTAAAAAACAAGAAAATGAATTAACGATTACATTTTCGCATATTATCGGTGGTGGTGAAGGAGTTCTACTTAAATTAATGAATATGTTTCGGGATTATGCTAAAAATACCAAAAAAGTAAAAATTACTTGGGTTGTACATGCAGTTGATTGCCCTAAACCTAATCCAAAATTGCCTAAAATATTAGAAAAGAAAAAATTCTTTATTGTCAATGATCCAATTGATGGAAATGCATATCAAAAAGTCGAACTTATATAAAAATCAAACATTAAACCATTAACATATGTAACTTTTTAACATTTCATACGTCTAAAGAGTAGTTAATGTTTTTTGGTAGTAATTTCCCATCCCTATCCGGGTTTCTCCTTTTTAAGACTACGGTCGTTTTTAGATAGTGTTTACCAGAATTTTATGGGCTTTTAAAGTGATAAGTTGTTGACAACTTTAGCTTGACATTTTTTTATTTCTGAGTAAACTGATTTTGCTTACGACAATTTTAGTGTAATACTGAAACCAGTATTACTAGCATACTTATGCTTTTACTCTTCTAAATCTGTAATATTATGATGAAGAAAAACGTAATTTTAAAAGCAAAGGAAACGAGAGCGACTAATTCTGATTTTTACAATCTATTTAGACCTATTGCGCCTAGCATTAATTTGATAGGAAAAATAGCTCAAGTTGTGAGTGCCTTAACGGAAGGGGTAACTATTTGGTACATCACTCAAAGCGAAATGGCTGGGCAATCTAAATTTATTTCCATTTCAGTATCCATTCTTTGCATGATTTTAGTCATTGCATTATTGGAAATTGGAGGAAGAAAATTTTTGCAAGTTTTAACTAGAGCCATTGTGTGGAAGCGATTAAAAAATGCTTGGTATGTTTCTCTATTTAGTATTGTATTGGGTATCACTTTAGGCATGGGTGCTTTATCTTTCCATTTATCAACGAATGGAATTAAACATGCATTTGAATCGAATGTACCCGTAGTAGCACATTTTGATGCTTCTGATTTAAAACAGGAATATCGCACAGCTATCAAGGAAATTGATCTTCGATTTAATAGAGATTTTACTTTAATACAAGAAAATTTTAAAGATCGATTACATAGTGCAAGTGCAAATTTTGATGCTAAAATTAAAGATGCGAATCTTAAAGTAGACCGCTATAACCGTAAATTTAAAAGCGGTGAAAAGTGGGCAAAAAGTCAAGCTGAAAAGCATTTAAAAATGGCATCTAATTTTGAAATGGAAAAAACAAAATTAGTTACGGGAATTCATGCTGAACAAGCGAAGAAAATTGACCAATGGCAAGCTAAAAAAGAGCGAATTTTAGAAGCCGAAAAAACTAAGCTTCAAGCAGAGATTGATAAAAATGAAGCTAAAATTTCATTAGTTCATTCTTCTAAAAAAAGCAATGCTTCCTTTTGGGGAAATTTATTTTCTTACTTCGTTGGCTTTAGTGTTATTCTTGCATTTATATGTATTGTAAGTGTTGAAGTTTATCGAAGAGGTGCTGGTATTGAAGTCAGTTATTCTGAAGAAGAAAAAGATCGTTCAATACTTGAATTATTTTTCATCGGAATCAAAGAAAGATTTAATTCTTTCTTTAGAAGAAAAGCCGAAAAATTTGCAAAAGTATCGAATCATTCTACTCAAAATTCTGGAATGGGATTTAAATATCCTTCTCCTGCTATGAGATCTGAACAAGAAGAAATCTAATTGATTTCTACTTCTTTTAAAAATCAAATCCCCTTAGTTTAGGCTAAGGGGATTTTTAGGTTCAATTGCTCCTTAAAACTTAAATCCCTAAAGGGACTTTAATCATAGTTTAAAAACATATTTGACTACGTAATTTTATTTATAAAATTGTTTTCCTGGAAATCCTACTTACTCCAATTGCTCCTTAAAACCCTAAATCCCTAAAGGGACTTTAATCATTTTTCTTTTTAATACTTGTATCATTCTATTGATGTGGTTGGACTATGCGGATTTTGATTAAAAATAAATCCCTCCAAAAGTCCATTTAGGGATTTAGGGTATGTAATAATAATGTATCATAATTATTCTCAATTGCTCCCTAAATCCCTAAAGGGACTTTATCATTTTTCTTTTTCATACTTCTACCATTCTAATGATGTGGTTGGACTTTAAGGATTTTATTAAAAATAAATCCCTCCAAAAGTCCCTTTAGGGATTTAGGGTCAGTAATAATAAAGTATCTTAGTTATTCCAATTGCTATTTAAATCCCTAAAAGGACTTTGATCATTTTCTTTTTCATACTTGTATCATTCTATTGATGTGGTTGGACTATACGGATTTTAATTCAAAATAATTCACAGCAAAAGTCACTTTAGGGATTTAGGGTGTCTTTGCTATTGAACATTTTATGAAAGTAGTTTAGCTTATGGAATTTCCTTTAAAATTTATATCATTCAAAAGTCCATTTAGGAATTTAGGGTATGTTTGCCTTAGGATTTTCTTATCTTGCATTCCATGATTTCAATCTGTATTCCGATATACAATTTTAATGTTAGTTCTTTTGTAGAAGCTATTTCTCAAAGTGCAAATGCAACTTCGATTCCCTTTGAAATCATTTTAATAGATGATGCTTCATCTACTGAATATAAAGTTCAAAATCTTAAAAGATGTGAGCAAGAAACTTATATTCAATTAGAAGAAAATATTGGACGTTCTAAAATTCGGAATCTGTTTTTAAAATATGCTAAGTATGAATATCTTCTTTTTTTAGATTGTGATGGTAAATTATCTAATGATAAATTTATTCATAATTATTTAGTTTGTATTCAAACCCAAAAACCTGATTTAGTTTGTGGTGGGCGAATTTATCAAGATCATTCACCTTCTCGCAAACAACGATTAAGATGGAAGTATGGCATCCTAAAAGAAAGTCAAACGACATCAAAACGGTTAAAAAATCCGAATCAATCATTTATGACCAATAATTTTTTGATTCGAAAAGATATTTTAGAACAAATCCCTTTCAATGAGACTTTAAGGCAATATGGACATGAGGATACTTTGCTTGGCTTTGAATTAAAAAAAGCCAATATTTCTATCACACATATCGATAATCCAGTCATAAACAATGATATAGAAGAAAATAGTATTTACTTAGAAAAGACGAAGAAAGGTATCTATAACTTAGCATCAATTAGTATAGAATTAGAAGATGAACCTGCTTTTTTGGAAGATGTTACTCTTTTAGGTTTCCATCAGAAGGTTAAAAATTGGAAATTGGCTACATTTTTGTACCTTATCTTCCTGTTTTCTAAGCCCTTTATATATTACACTTTAAATCATGGGTTTGCAAATTTAACTTTATTCAATTTTTACAAATGGGGATTGTTCGTAGAGGCTCGAAAAAAACTAAGTCGGTAAAAAAGAAAAAATCAAGAATTATATTCTTTGATTCAGGGGCAGGTGGTCTAACTGTTCTAAATTTGGCAATGGCTAAAATGCCAAATGAATCCTATGTTTATTATGCTGATACTCAGAACGCTCCATATGGAACAAAATCTAAAAAAGAGATTAAAAAATTAGTTCATAAAGCGATTAAAAAATTAGATCAAACGTATAAAATCAAAGCATTAGTCATTGCTTGTAACACGGCTACTAGTGCTGCAATCCAATCCCTAAGAAAAAAATATTCATTCCCAATTGTTGGTATGGAACCCGCTGTAAAAGTAGCTGTTGACCAAGGACATCCTAATAAAATTTTAGTCTGTGCAACAAATGTTACTTTGAAAGAAAAAAAATTAAGTCGATTAATCAAACGCCTTTCTGCGAATGACAAAGTGAATCTACTACCTTTACAAGAACTCGTACAATTTGCAGAAAAGAAAGATTTTAATTCTAAGGAATTGAGAATGTATTTGACTTATAAATTTTCTAAAATTAATTGGTTTGATTATGATTCTCTTGTTTTAGGTTGTACTCATTTTTTATATTTCAAAGAAATTCTAAGTACTATTGTTCCTGCTCATATTGATATACTAGATGGTAATAAAGGAACCATTAAAAATTTATCCAAAAGAATAAATCCTGCTAAAAAAGAAAAGAGAAAAACTAAATACATTATTACAGGACATAAAAAGAATAAAAAATATTGTCAACCCTTTCTTGTATATTTAAATCAAAATTAAATGTACAAGAATGTCCAATATCCAACGTAGTAGTAATATTGATCTTCTAAGAGGATTTATTATGATCTTCATGGCGCTCGACCATGCTTCTGCTATGATTGGACGAGTTCATTTTTCTGAAATGTGGGGAGTTGATTTTAAAGGATATCCTGATATTTATTGGTGGTTTACCCGATTTATTTCTCATTTATGTGCGCCAGGTTTTTTCTTTTTAATGGGCATGAGTATTTATTTATTTTCGCAAAAAAGATTAGCGTCTAATTGGTCACCTTCTAAAATCAGAAATTACTTTTTTAAACGAGGTGGTTTTATTCTATTATTTATGCTCATTGAATTCTTAGGATGGGGCATTAGTTTTTTATCCAATCAACTAGAATCTTCTGGAGGAGCTTTACCAGGTCATTATACTGGTGGTTTTTTAATTCCTTCAACTGTTTTATATGGTTTAGCTACCTGTATGATGATTGGAGGTTGTTTATGGAATTTAAAGAATTGGCAATTATTAATGATTACAATTCTTAGTTTTGTAGCTTCTGCATTTTATATTAATCAATCCATTTCTACTGAAGCTTTTCATCCCTTAGAACATTTTATCATTGTACCTGGCATGTCTAATGGAGCCATGGTTATCTATCCTATTATTCCTTGGATTGGAGTTACCACTTTTGGTATGTTTATGGCACAAATACTTCATAAAAAGCCTAAACATTTTTATAGCATAACATTATATTTAGGACTCATTTTTATCCTTAGTTTTATAAATTTACGATTTTTAGAATGGGGTAATTTTCAATTAAATTCTTATTCGGATTGGATTAGTTTCTTTACCTTAATTAAATATCCTCCAAGTATTAATTTTACTCTTATTACCTGTGGCATTAATTTAATTGTACTTTTTCTATTTTCAAAAATAAATCATTACGATTGGTTAAAGCCCGTTCAAATTTTTGGACAGACTGCCATGTTTTTTTATATCGCACATCTTTATTTATATGCAATGCTCTCCTTTATTTTTCCAAAAGGAGCTTCAATAGAAATCATGTATTTATTTTGGATCATTGGCCTATTTTTATTGTATTTCATTTGCAATGCCTTTCTAAAATTCAAAAAGAAAAAGCCTTTGGATTCTTTATGGAGAATGGTATAATTCATTTCCTACAAAAGTAGTAACTTGCCTTCATGAACGTAGCAATCATAGGTGGAGGTGCAGCAGGTTTTTTTTCAGCCATACATGCTAAAATGAATTATCCTGAAGCTCAAGTAGTTTTATACGAAAAGACTAAAAAATTATTATCCAAAGTAAAAATATCAGGTGGAGGAAGATGTAATGTCACCAACGGTTGTACTTCAATTCGTGAATTAAGCAAAGCTTATCCAAGAGGAGAAAAAGAATTAAAAAAAGCCTTCCGAATTTTTAATACCAAGCACACTATGGAATGGTTTGAATCACGCAAAGTTCCATTAATGGTTCAGGAAGATAACTGTGTTTTTCCTGTTTCCCAAGATTCTCAAAGTATTATAGATTGCTTTTATAATGAAGCTAAAAAATTAGGCGTTCAAATAGAAATGAGTAAAGGAATTAAATCCATTCAGAAAAAAGGAAAGCAATTAAAATTAGAATTTATAAAAGAAGAACATTATTCTAGAACTTTTGATAAAGTAATTGTAGCAACTGGAGGATCTCCAAAAAGAACTGGATTAGAATGGCTTGAAAAATTAGGACACCAAATTAAAGATCCCGTTCCATCTCTTTTTACGTTTAATATGCCTCAGGAGAAGATCACTTCATTAATGGGCATTGTTGTAGAAAATGCAGCTGCAAGTATTCAAGGTACAAAATTAAAAGCCAACGGACCTTTACTGATAACACATTGGGGCATGAGTGGTCCAGCTATTTTAAAATTATCGGCTTTTGGTGCGCGTATTTTAAGTGAAAATAATTACACCTTTAAAGTTCAAGTCAATTGGTTAAACATACAGAATACTGAATTAGTCTTGGATGAATTAAAAAACATAGTACATGTTCATGGTAAAAAAATCGTAGCGAATTATCGGCCTTATTTACTACCTGAACGACTTTGGTTCTACTTATTAGAAAAATGTGAAATTCCCAAAGAAAAACGATGGGGAGATTTAGGAAAAAAAGGATTAAATAAATTAATAAATATTCTAACACATGATATTTATTCTGTAAAAGGGAAAACGACATTCAAGGAAGAATTTGTTACTTGTGGTGGAGTAAGCTTAGAAAGTATTGATTGTAAAACGATGCAATCTAAAGTATGTCCAAATTTATATTTCACTGGTGAAGTCATGGACATTGATGGCATTACAGGAGGCTATAATTTCCAAGCAGCTTGGACAACTGCTTTTATTGCGGGAAAATTGGGATAAAAAATATCAATTATTTTTTAAAATTATTAAATTATGTATTCTGTATAAAATAACAAGCAATTTTTGAAGTCGGTTCGAAAAAGACAAACAAATCACCATCTCCCCAAAAATTTAATTCTTCAAAATAATTCGTACTGTAGCCATCTATAGTATAATCAATATTTGTTTCTTTAGTTGTTACTCCTACTTCACTACTCAATTGACAAAGAAATTTCATCGTATTATTCGTTTTAGGGCATCTAGGAATATCTGGATACTGAATCCAATTTGGTACTCCCGAAAAACCTAAATTATACGGATATTCTTTGACTATATTTAAACTAAAATTGGTTTTATTAAATGTAATAAATGAATCCTCTTTTAAGGCACTATATGCCGTTCCTGTAGAATCAATTTCTTCTTTATTCATGACAATCGGGTGATTGGGATTCGAATAATCAACCCATACTCTATAAATATCTAAATAAATAGGACAAATTAATTGAAGATCAAAAGGCAACCAATTCATTAATGGATCAGAATTAAAAATCTTGCCAAGATATTGAAAAGAACCTGGGCATTTGTTTTCAGGCATGGTAAAATCATCCGGAATATCTCCTCCTAAAAAATGTATTCCTTTTTCATCAACATCAAAATCTATGATTTGATTATTTTTTAATGCTCTATATTTTAATTGACCGATTGCTTGATCAATTTCTAATACTTTTAATAAGTGCCCTTTGGTTTCTAATTTATTATCAAAATATAATTTAGCATCCGATAATAAATTATGAGTATCAAAATTTAACTCAATATATGTTTCAATTCTTTTAGCTGTTTCTTCATCAATCAATTGAGTTTCTATGAAACTTTGACAATGTTCCTTACCATCTAATTTCACTTCCCAACCTGCAAGAAATTGTTTTTTTTCATTATGATTCATGATGTAAATATAAATAAAATAAAAAAGGCGATTCTTTTGAATCGCCTTTTTTATGGGAAAGTTTTAAGATATGTGAGGTGATCAAACACCATGCACGGCATTAATCGTATTTTTATGTTTAAAAACTTATGATATTATTTAGAAATAACAATGCTTTCCGTTATTTTTTCTCCAGAATTAATATCATTGAAGTGATTTAAAAACTAATGTTAAAATGATTTGTAAATGCTTGAAGAACAA
>JAHDFV010000174.1 GCA_020627985.1 Saprospiraceae bacterium | reverse complement strand
TTGTTTTACAAGCACTTACAAATCATTTTAACATTAGTTTTTAAATCACTTCATTGTAAAAATGCTACTAAATAATAAGCATTGCATCACCATAACTAAAGAAACGATATTTTTCTTTAATGGCTTCTTGATAGGCTTCCATTATCAAATCATAACCACCAAAAGCAGCAATCATAATGACTAAGCTTGATTTTGGTAAATGGAAATTCGTAATCATACAATTCGAAATTTGAAAATCATATGGTGGATAAATAAATTTATTGGTCCATCCTTCAGCTGGTTTCAACATTAGTTCAGCAGAAACGGCTGATTCTATTGAACGCATACTTGTTGTACCTACTGCGCAAACTTTCTTTTTTGCTTTTTTGGCTTTATTAACGATATCAGATGCTTCTTGATTAATTTTAAAATATTCAGCATCCATTTTATGTTTAGATAAATCTTCTACTTCGATATTTCTAAATGTACCTAATCCGATGTGCAAAGTTAATTCCGCAAAATCAACGCCTAATAACTCAAAGCGTTTCATCAAATTATGGCTAAAATGTAAACCTGCTGTTGGTGCAGCAACAGCTCCTTGCTCTTTGGCATATATTGTTTGAAATCTTTCTCTATCTAATGGTTCTACATCTCGATCAATATATTTAGGTAAAGGAGTTTTACCTAATTTAAACAATTCATTATTGAATTCTTCATCTGTACCATCATACAAGAATCTGATTGTTCTACCTCTAGAAGTGGTATTATCTACTACTTCAGCGATTAGGGATTCTGTCCCAGCTTTATTGGTAAAATAGAGTTTATTTCCTACTCTAATTTTACGTGCAGGATCAACCAATACATCCCATAAACGAGCTTCATGATTTAATTCTCTTAAAAGAAAAACTTCTATGTTGGCTCCTGTTTTTTCTTTCTTACCATAAAGACGAGCAGGAAAAACTTTAGTATTATTAAAAATAAGTGCATCACCTTCATCAAAGTAATGGATTATTTCCTTAAATATTTTGTGTTCAATTTTACCTGTATCCCTGTGAACGACCATTAAACGAGATTCGTCGCGTTCATCTGATGGATATTTTGCAATTAGTTCTTCTGGTAGCTCAAAATTAAAATTTGATAATTTCATATGCTGATTTACTATCGTTTAAGTTTCTGATATAATGATTTAAAAAGTTAAATCTGGAAACGAGCACAAAAATAGAAAAATCCTCATTGTAAGTGAACAAATGTGAATAAAAGGCTATGATATTGAACCGTTCATATATAATTACGTTACTTTCATCTACTAAGTTCATTCATTTTCAGTCTATTTTACGAAATTCATCTCGTAATTACGACAGCATAAAATCATTTCCAAGTTCCTAATCTATGGGTTCAATATTTAAAATATTAGCAGAAAGCGTTGCTCAAGCATTCCATCAATTGTTTGGCAATAAACTTAGAACCTTTTTATCGCTTCTAGGAATCACAATCGGTATTTGGTGTGTCGTCATGGTGAACACCGCTGTTGATTCTATGGAATCAAGTATCCGAAATAGTTTCCAGAAGTTAGGAGATGATGTCATTTATATTAGTCAATTTTCTTGGGCTGAAGATCCAGAAGCCAATTATTGGAAATGGATGAGACGACCGAAGCCGAGTTTTACTGATTATAAAGCACTAAGTAAAAAATTACAAACAGCACAATTGGTTACTTATTCTTCATTCATTGGTCCGAAGACCATTGAATATAAATCGAGTAGTGTTGAGGGTGCTTTTTCTATTGCGGTTACGAATAGTTATGCTGATATTTTTAATCTTGAATTTGATAAGGGACGTTTTTATTCAGAAACTGAATATAATACGGGTAGAAACCAAATTATCATTGGTTATAAAGTTGCCAAAGAATTGTTTGGAGATATAGAACCTATTGGAAAGCGAGTTAAAATATTTGGTCGAAAATGTTTTGTCATTGGCGTGATTTCTGAATCTGGAAAAGATTTAATTAATCCTTTAAATTTTGATGATGCTGTTATTCTTTCTTATGAATTGGCTCGAAAATTCACAGATGTAAAAACGAATACACGTAGGGGTGGATCGATTAATGTAAAAGCAAAAGAAGGTGTTTCATTAGAAGAATTGAAGGATGATATTACAGGTGTTTTGAGAGCTTCGAGGAGGCTAAAACCTAAAACTGAAAATAATTTTGCATTGAATAACCTATCTATTATTTCAAAAGCTTTAGATAGTGTTTTTGGAATTATTGGAGTTGCAGGATTTGTAATTGGATTTTTTGCTTTGCTGGTCGGCATGTTTAGTGTTGCTAATATTATGTTTGTTTCGGTTAGAGAACGAACGAATATCATTGGAATCAAAAAAGCATTGGGGGCTAAGTGGCAAGTTATTTTAGTTGAATTTTTGACCGAGGCAATTATTTTATGTTTAATTGGTGGAGCCTTTGGTATTTTATTCGTTTGGCTTTTTGGAATGTTATTATCTCATTTTCTTGATTTTGAAATTTTTCTAACTTTTAAAAATTTAATGTTAGGAATAATTGCTTCTACCATTACTGGTGTAATTTCAGGAATTATACCTGCTATCATTGCTGCATTTATGGATCCTGTTGATGCTATACGTAAGTAAAAAAGTTGCTTAGATGAATCCATCTAAGCAACTAACCATGAAATATAAAATCAAACTAAATTTTGCTTAGTCGAAACTAAGTTTTCTCATAATGTGTTTTAATCGTTGACTTTTAAAATCTTGCCTACAACTTGTCTGTTGTGGTCTAGTGTACCTGCTAAATAATATACCCCTGGAGGTAAATCTCTAACTATATCTAAAGTAATGGTAACATTACCTGCTGGATAGAAATCACTTATTGTTGTAAGAATTTTCCCTGAAACATCCGTTAAAACGAAACTTACATCTGAATCAACAGGCATTTCAAAGAAGATGTTTGTACCATTACCTGAGATTACAGGATTTGGATATATTTTGATGTCAAACTCAGGTTTATCTTCGAAGTAAACTGTTTCGATATCTGAATATTCGAATTTACCATCAAAATCAACTTGCTTTAATCTGTAATATCTTACTCCTGATTTAAATTTCTCAATATCATTGTATTGGTAGTATTGTTCTTCAGCTGTAGTGCCAAAGCCTTCAACGATATCAATTGTAATGAAATTACCTTCTCTGTACGCTTCATCACCTTTAGCAACTTGTACTTCAAAGTAAGCATTGTTTTCTTCTGAAGCTGTTTTCCACTCTAAAAGCGCATTTTCTTCAATTTTAGTTGCTTTAAAATATTCTAATTCTACAGGTAAAGTACTTTGGTAATCTTTTAATTCTACTCCATCTAAATTTACTGTAGTTGTACCATTTGCTACAATTCTTAATTGAGAACTTGTTGAGAATTTTTGACCTTGAGCAGAAATTAAAGAAGAAATATTAATATAACCAGTATTCACCCATTCTCCTGTTCTATCCAAATCAATTATTTTCACCCATTCATCTGTATCTTCTCCTCTTACTTCTAGAGTAGCTTTATTGTTTGTATTTCCATCTACTTTTTGGCTATAAAACATTCTTAAATAAACATCATTATTTTCGTAATTAATCAAGTTTCTAGTCATGACCAATTCACTATTATTTGTCGATGAATTATTTACAATTTTTAAAACTTGTCCTAGTTGTTGTTCCGTTTTATACGCTTTGATATATCCTGCCTCATTTGCAGTATAGAAATCACAATGAGAAGCTCCATCTACTCCAATTACTGTTTCAGCAATTCGTTCTGCTGGAACTTGTTCCATAGTAGAAACAATGGGTAAACTTAAAGCTGTATTTGCGATTTGAGTCGCTTTAGATTCTAATACATCTAAGCCTTGATACGAATCTCCAGCTACATTTACATCAATGACGATATCATATTCTAAAGCATTTGTTAAATCAAATGTATTTGTAGATGTGTATGTATATGTTTCACCTGGAGTTAATGTTTTATAAATTATCTCATTTACTGTAACATCACCTACTTGGATTGTAACGGGTATATTTTTAACAGGATCTGTACCTGCATTGAAAATATCAAATGATAAATTTTTAGTAGGACTTAAAGATAATGATGTCAATTCTCTTCCTTTATCATTAAGAATAGATAATGAACTTACTTGTACATCTTTAGACCATTCACAAGGGTATATACCACTTGGCGTAGCAGATATTGCTATAGACCTCCTAGAAGAATTTCCATTTAATGTTACTGTTCTAATAGCGAACCATTGATCTTCATCTTTATTTATTCTTTCTTCCACAAAGAATTCAGTATCTGTAGTATTACCAATTTTTTCCATTTTCCCATTCTGTAACATATAAACTTCATAGCTTGCTGCTGCATCTAATCCTGTCCAGTTCAAGCTAAAGTATTCTCCACATAATGGGTTTGCAGTAAGATCTGTTACTGTTGGTATGATATGAAATGGTTCAGAAACTGCTTCATAGCTCGTTCCTAAAGCTTCAACTTTCACTTTAACATCCTCTACTGAAGTGCCTGCAGGAATGATCCATCTAAAAGTTTGATTTTTAGGATTTAAATTAGCATTTAAAACATTCCAAGTAGATCCTCCATCAAAAGAATTACTTATTTTATAACCTGTAACACCGTCAATGTTTGCATCCCAAGTAATATAAAAACGTTCTCCTGGAATAATTTTTTGATCTGCATTTGGAAAAGTAATTTCCATTTTATCTTTTATGGTTGTATGAGTTACAACAAATTTCACTCTATCAGCCACTACATTATGCCCTTTAACTTTCACAGTGTATTTACCTGCAATGGTTGTAGGTATTGTAACTTGTTCAATATTATTAATTCTATCTACTCCTCTAGTTGCTGGGTTTGTTACATTCGCTGGAGTATGATCTAAAATCCAAGGCTGAAATTCTGTTCCATCTGGCGCTACCACAACTAAATCTAAATCATTTACCAAAGTGGGTACATCATAAACTAATTGCTCGGTATCATTCCAATACAACATTATTTTTAACTCTTTCTGTGTACCATCTGTTATGACAGAAAATTCTTTTTCATCTCCATTTGAAGAAATATCGCCTAAAAAGAAATTAGCTTCTTCAATTGATTTGATTGCTTCTTCAGCATTTATGATTCCAAATCCAAATGCATAATCAGGTCCTGCATTTCCTTTATCTAAAGCGGTATTACATAAAATTGCTTTGATTAAAGAAGCTTTAGGATTGATATCATATAACTCTTTATATCTTTCATATAATAATGTAGCTATACCCGTTGTATTTCCAGTTGAAGCACTTGTTTTTCTTATCACTGAATAATCAAAATTTCTACTTGGCCCATAATTATCCCAACCTAATGAAGTAATTTCAGGCTTAATTCTACCATCTTGAGTTGGTCCTTTACTTGCTTCATTTAATATATCTGTACTATATTTTGCGGCACCTACTGTTAATACATTTTTAGCAGGAGCGTATGTTCTTAAAATTGTACCATATCCTACTGGATATCCTTCATCAGAACAAGTTGTTAATCCACTATTACCAGCTGCAACTATGTGAAGAACATCTTCATATTCCATCATTTGTTGGTCTAACATTGTACTGTAGTACTCATATTTACCTGCCGTATTACAAGCAAAAGTTGACCCATATGAATTGTTAGTAATTTTCATATCATATTTTTCATAGTATTCTTCTAAGTTGTAAAAAATACGATATGTTTTTTGGTTTACAATTTTTACATCCGGTGCTAATCCTGCATATTTCTCATTGATATTTCCTGCTCCACCAAATAAACCTGCTACTTTATCTCCGTGATCTGCATAACTAGCATAAGAGCCAACTGCTTCTTGATATACTCTATCATTGAAATCAATATGATTACCAAATTCTCCACCATCTCCAATACCTACTACCATATCTTTACCAGAAAGACCTCTAAAATTATTATTTACTAATCTACCTGCTTGTAAAAATGATTCAGAAACATCACAAAGTGGTACTGGTTCATCAACTAATGCATCTATATATGCTACATTAGGTAAAGCTGCAATTCCTTGTAATGCAGAAGCATCAGCATTTACTATTAAAATATTTCCTTTATTTATTGAGAATTCATTATCCGTTAAACCAAAATCAGATTTGATGTTTTGAATTTCAGTAGCCGTTAATTCTTCAAAGAAAACAATAGCAACACCTTGATGTCCTGTTGTTTTTAATTCTTTTGATATTTTCGTTTCAGCGACTGGAGTAAATAATTGATTAGATGTGGTTGATTTAAGATTATTCCAAGTTGCAGTTGGAATAGTATAAATTAATGTACCGTCGTTATATTCTGCTTTGATTTTAGCACCTTTAGAAGAAAAATCAGATTTGATTTCTTCTGTCATGTTATCTTTCTCTATAGCAACATATACATTGTTGTTGTATTCCCCTTGTTCAAAAGTATTAGCATTTTGCCCTATTAGGTAGGAAAAGCTAATTAAAAAGGAAAAAAGAAAAGAAACACGTTTAGTAAATGAATTTTTCATTGTATTAGTTTTGAAAATATGATTCAGTGCATTTTTAATATTACACCTAGCATAATCCAAAACCAATGCCAAAGGTCAGGTAAGCTGACATGCATTTTGCTAAATCTGTGACTTAACAAATCTACATATATAATGATTTATTTTATATGAAAGGATTCCATTAACTTTTCCATTTTCTTTCTAGTTTGCGCGCTTTTACCATTATAATTATTTACTATTATAGAAAATGAATACCATTTTTCTGAAGCAGAATTAATATAACCAGAATAGCTTCTTATTCTTTCCATAGAACCCGTTTTAGCGAAGATTGCTCCATTCGCTTTAGAGGACTTAAACATATATTTAAGCGTTCCTGTTTGGCCTGAGATTGGTAATGATTTTTTGAATGAATCGGCGATTGATTTTTCTTTGAAAACCAGTTGTAAAAATGTAGCAAAATGTTTTGCAGAAACTGCATTTCTTGGGGATAAACCACAGCCATCTGTCATATAAAAACCATTCGTATCCCAACCCTTATTTTCCCAATACTCTTTTATGGCTTCAATCGATTTTTCTCTTGAGCCTATTCCTTTTTGGACTTTGCCAATCATTTTTAGCATCGCTTCACAATAAAGATTTACACTTTCTTCATTCGTTACTTTCACGATGTCTTTTAAGGGTAATGAATAATGAGTATGAATGATATTTTTTTTATGATCCCTGTATAATCCTTCTCTTACACTTTCAAGATGAGTTGTAGCAATTTTACTTGTAACTATCCCTTGATTTTCAAGCTCTTCAAGTAGTAATGAAGCTGTAGTAAAAGCAGGTTCGGGGATACTTCCTTTTACTTTAAATGTACCATTACCTGCAGGTATTGTACCTCTTAAAAATCTAGTATATTGGTAAGGTGCACCATAGATATAGCAATTATCACCTGAATTTTTTGAAGCAGATTTTACTTCATTTATAAAATATAAATTTGGAATTTTAGGCTTTAATCTTCCTATTTTTGGTGTTTGTCCTACAGAAGGATTTTGTTGAAATTCTATTTCATATGTATTGGCATTAATATTTAATCCACTTGCACCAGCACCATAATAATTCCCTATATCATTCCATTGCCAAGTAGGGGCTAAAACTGCTGTTTCAAATTCAGATCCATCTCCAATAATTCTTCCTTGAATTTGTTTTATTCCTTTTAATTTTATCTTGGCAACCCACTCTTTCATTAATGATTTCCAAGGGGTATTCCCTAGCGGTTTTTCAGCCCCGAGTGTAGGATCTCCATAGCCTTTTATATAAATATTCCCTTTTAAGATTCCTTCATCTGAAATTGATCCATCATGATAAATTTCGGTTTTAAATTTATAGTCATTCCCTAAAATTGCAAGAGCAGATGCGGTTGTAATTACTTTCATAGATGAAGCAGGAACTAAGCTTTTTTCTGCATTAAAAC
>JAHDFV010000173.1 GCA_020627985.1 Saprospiraceae bacterium | reverse complement strand
AAATTCACAAATACAGAAAATCAAATAGCCGTTGGTAAAATTTTGGAAGATGCAGAAACGAATAAAAAAATTGATCCAAATGAAACTACAATAGCAGAGTGGCTTAAAAACCATACTATAAATTATCAAACGGCTCATTTTGGAAAATGGCATTTGTCAAATGGTGGACCATCTAATCATGGTTTTGATCAAAGTGATGGAGATACAGGAAATGATGATGGCAGTCAAGGTGATACACTTCAAACAGATCCTAAAAAAATATTCGATATAACAAATAAAGGAATTTCATTTATTCAACAATCGGTTACAAATGGAAATCCTTTTTACTTACAATTATCTCATTATGCTGTCCATGGTCCTAGCCAAGCAAATCCAGCAACCTACAATAATTATGTACAATATCCAATAGGAACAAAACATGATAATACCCTTTTCGGAGCAATGACTACTAATTTAGATGAAAGTGTAGGTATGATATTAAATCAAATAGATAGTTTAGGTATTGAAGGTGAAACGTATATTATTTTTACATCAGATAATGGAGCTTCTAGGGGAACTTCAAATAATGCTCCATTAAAAAGAGGAAAAACGTATTTATGGGAAGGAGGAATAAGAGTCCCTTTCTTTATTAAAGGTCCAAATATTGCTGCAGGTTCTTATAATTCTGAACCAATAGTAGGTTATGATTTATTTCCAACAATTGCTCACATTATAGATCAAAATCCTATTTTACCTGAAAATTTAGATGGTCAAAATATTAAATCGTTATTAGAGCAAAATACTTTTAATCGAGAAGCACCTTTGTATTTTCATTCCCCTCATTATGAAGTAACAGGTTCAAAACCGCCTCAATCCTCAATCATAGATGGGAATTATAAATTAGTTGTTCGTTATGAAACAAGTGAGTTTTATCTATATGATCTAAGTAATGATATAGGCGAAAATAATGACCTTACACTATCTGATCCTCTAAGATCAAGAGCAATGACAATCCAACTAAGAGATTATTTGTTGGAGACAGAATCTCTTATGCCTAATTTAAATTCTAACCATGCCAGTTTTACGGGTACTGGAGATGATGTAGATAATGATGGTCTTTCTGATTCTTGGGAATTTAAATATTTATTATCTTTTGGATTTGGTCCTAACGATGATCCAGATAATGATAAGCTTTCGAATTTTGTAGAAATGCAATCTGGAACTGATCCTTATGTTTATAATGATGAATTAAAAAAACCAGTAAATACTTTTTATAAAATTTTAAGAGCAGAACATGATAATTTTGGGCCAAGATTAGAATTGAAAAATTAATTAAAAAGAGCAGAAATAATTTCTGCTCTTTTTAATTTATACTTCAACTTCTTGTTCTTTAAAGATAACTCCATATTTTTCTAATTCGTCTAAAACTGGATCATACACTTCTTTCATAACTGGAATATTCACTCCTGTAGTTGTAATTTTTCCATCTATGATCAGTTTAACAAAAATACCCATAGGTAATCCTACCAATCTCGCCATTGCCGTATCTTCTTCACCATTTCCTTTCATGACCATACTAGATACGACATTATAATTTTTTCCTTTTAATTCATATTCAATCTCATGTTGCATGATGATCATATCTTTATCCTCAGGTTTTAATGTCCATTTTTGTAACAAAAGATGTTCAAGAATTAATGCAGGTGTTGCTTGAGCTAAATTAATTTTAACTTTTTTAAATAATCCTAACCATTCCAATTTTTGCATGACTTCAGAATCGACATCCTCTCCTAAAAAGTTAGCCATTCTTTCTTTAACGGAACCATTACCTTCAGGTAAATAAGCATTCATCCATTCATGATATGTAATTTTATCTGCATCATGAATAGGGTAGGAACCATCGGTTAATCCTATTTGTACTAAGGCATTCCAAGCATCACAAAAACCAGGAGCTCTTAAAGTCGCTCTTAAAATATTAGGAATACCTTCTACACCATAAATTTCACGATACAATAAAGAATCTCGATTCGCATAAGCTTCATATTTACCCATTTCAGGTACATCAATAGTATGATGCTCTTTGAACAACCTAGAATAAGGCGTATATTTATATTTACCTTCTTCCATATATTGAGCAGTTCCTTGACCTGCTAGAACAACATTTCTAGGATTCCACGTAAATTTATAATGCCAAGGATTATCATCACTTTCTGGAGCAATTAAACCTCCTGCATAAGAACGAAAAGCTTTTATATTGCCTCCTTTATCTCGAATTTGGTTCAATAAACGCATAGCAGACATATGATCTATTCCTGGATCTAAACCCATTTCACCCATAAAGATCAGAGAAGCATCTCTCGCTTCATCTCCTAATCGATACATCTCTTTAGAAACATAAGACGCTGTTACTAAATGCTTTTGAAATTGTATACAATCTTTAGCTACCAATAAATGTAAATGAGCAGGCAATAAAGAAACAACTATGTCATGACGACTAATTAAATCTTTACGATCATTTTTCTTGGTAACATCTAACCAAGCGCTTCTACCATTCGGATGGTTATTAATTCTTTTCTCAGCTTGTTTTGGATCAGCATCAGCAACAGTGACAAACCAACCTCTTTCTTTTGCATTTTTTAAACAATAATTAATGCATGCAGAAGCAGATCTTCCTGCTCCAATTATTAATATATTCTTCATTTTTACTAAATAATATAGAAGTTATTTAAAAAGTGATTCATAAAATTGATTATAAGTGCTTGGTTTCTAGTACAAAAAATTTTTACTTTTCCATATCCTTAGCTATGGGAATTTAAAGAATTGAAGTAATTAGGAATCAATGGCTTGTAATCAAATTATTAAATCATTTTATTAAATCATTTTTAAAAAACTTCATAATAAAAGAATGCTATTCATTCCAAATTATTGAATCAAAGCACAATTTTACATAAATTCGGGATTCGATTCCATAAAACGGCGAATTGTTTTAGAGATATTTTATATGAAAAAGATAACAGTAGGAACAGAAATAAGTGTTTTTGAAAATATTGATGAGTTAAATACATCTGATAAAGCACTCATGAATGCGGCAACAGAAGCTTTAGAGAAATCTTATTCTCCTTATTCAGGATTTAAAGTTGCAGCATCTGTTTTGTTAGATAATGGTGAAATTTTAAGTGGAGCTAACCAAGAAAATGCTGCTTTTTCATTGTGCCTATGTGCAGAAATGGTGGTACTCTCCACTGTTTCTTCTAAATATCCGAATGCTAAAATTAAAAAAATGGCGGTAACCATTAAAAGTAAACGACAAGTATTAGATATGCCCATTTCTCCATGTGGAGCTTGCAGACAAACCATCTTAGAATTTGAATTAAGACAAGAAGAGAATATGAAAATTTTGTTGAAAGGCGAAGTAGGTGCAGTATATGAAATGGAATCTGCACAATCTTTATTACCCCTTTCTTTTGATGGATCTAAGTTGTAAAAATTAACTTCCTAATTCCAATTGATTTTTGACTAAATGATAATAAGCACCTTTTTTGACAGATAATTCAAGATGTGTTCCTTGTTCTACGATTTCACCTGATTCTAAAACAATGATGTTATCCGCATTTTTTACCGTGCTTAATCGATGGGCAACAACAACGACAGTTCGTCCTTGAAAGAAATCTTCCAAATTTTCCATAATGATCATTTCATTATATGCATCTAAAGAATTTGTTGCTTCATCAAAAAAGATATAATCTGGATTTTTATACACCGCTCTAGCAATAAGAATTCTTTGTTTTTGTCCTTGACTTAAACCTATTCCATCTTGACCAATTTTAGTATTATATCCTAGAGGTAAACTTTCTATAAAAGATTGGATATTGGCAGTTTTGACCGCTTTTAATAAGCGTTTTTTATTAACCTTCGTATCACCTAAAGAAATATTTTTAGCGATGCTATCTGAAAAGATATATCCTTCTTGCATTACAACACCACATTTATCTCTCCATATTCTATTTTGAATATTATCTAATTTCGTTTCTCCTAACTTAATAGTACCGCTTGTCGGTTGATAAAAATTAAGCATCAATTTTAATAAAGTGGTTTTTCCACTTCCACTTGTTCCAACAATGGCAGTGGTCTTACCCTGAGGAATAATTAAATTAATATCGTTTAATACTAATGGAGATTCTGGACCAGAATATCTAAAATTTAAATTTTCGAAAATAAGATCTCTGGATTCTGGAAGAATATCTATTTTTTCCTCAAGAATTTCTTCATCATCTTTATCATGAATTTCACCTAAACGTTCTAAACTAATTTTAGCATCTTGTCCCATTTGAATAAAATTCATAAAATCTTGAACAGGACCATTCAATTGACCAATAATATACTGAACCGCCAACATCATTCCTAAAGTCATATTACCATCAATAACTGCTTTTGCAGCAATAAAAGATATAATAATATTTTTAAATTCATTGACAAATGTTGCACCTGCGGTTTGCCATTGACCCAATACTAAACTCTTTACACCTACCCGATATAATGCCGCTTGAATTCCTTCCCATTTCCAACGTTTTTCTTTCTCAGCATTATGCAATTTAATTTCATGCATTCCGCCAATCAATTCAATCAAAACATTGTGGTTTTCAGACATTTTATCAAATCGCTTATAATCAAGTTCTTTTCTCCATTTCATGAAAAGAAGAATCCAAACGATATAAAGAAATGTTGCAGAAATGAATATGATAAAAATTAAAGGATTGTATAAAAACAATACAATAGAAAACATGATAACCGTGAAAACAGAAAACACAGCATTCAAAGTAGTAGAAGTTAAAAACAATTCAATTCTTCTGTGATCTTGAATACGTTGAAGAATATCTCCCGTCATTTTGATATCAAAAAACTTCAAAGGAAGCCTCATGAGTTTAATTAAGAAATCAGAGATTAAACTAATATTAATTCGTATACCGATATGTAATAATATCCAACTCCGGATAAATCCAACAGCCGTCTGACTAAAGAAAAGCATGAGTTGAGCAGCCAGAATGATATAAATAAAGCCAATATCTTGATTTTCTATTCCATAATCTACAATAGATTGTGTAAGGAAAGGAAATATTAATAATAAGAAAGAACCAACAACTAAACCTAGTAATAATTGGAAAACCAAACTTTTATATCTAAATACATGTCTAAATAGATGCCACCAACTCTGTCTATTTATTTTTTCACCATCAAATTCATAGAACTCTGTCATCGGTTCTAGCATCATGATGATACCTTCGGGTGTGCCATCCTCATCAAGATCACTTGCCCAAAGTTTTAAAAATTCTTTTTTATCGTATTTAATTTTACCAATAGCAGGATCAGCAACCCACACTTTGCGTTTGCTGATTTTATAAACGGTAATAAAATGATTCTGATTCCAATGTACAATAGCAGGTAAGGGAACATCATCTACAAAAGTGTCGTAATCCACTTTAGCAGCCACTGTGCGCATACCTATTGATTCTGCAGCCTCACTTATACCCATAAGAGAGACTCCTTCGCGATCGACATAACTGCGATCACGAAGGAATTCCATAGAATAATGCTTTCCATAATGTTTAGCAATCATGCGGAGGCAAGTTACCCCGCAATCCATGCTATCTGGTTGTTTATAAAAAGGAAAACTCACAGGCTAATGGTTTCTCAAAAAATTAAGCTTTCTCATAGCATGAAACTTATGTGCCTGACCTCTCTGGTTTTTACCAAAAATTTAGTTTGTTTGTTATCTTTGTAAAACAAAGGAACACATGCAATATATCAATATCCTTGCCGAATATTAACAAAATCTATATATATTAAAATTCTGTATATAATTTAACTTTTCGGTTTCTTTTCATTTGATATTTATATTGTTCAAAAACCATTGAAAATCAAGTATCAGTGGTATTCTTAACCTATAAACATTACTAAGAATACGTTTATGATAATTTATTCATAATTTCCAATTCATATTAATGTTTAATAATTAAAAAGATTTGAAAATAGATCACAAAGTAGTTGAGCGCTTTTGTAAGTATGTACAAATTGATACACAATCAGATCCCTTGTCAGCTTCTCAACCTTCCACATTAAAGCAAATGGACTTAGGGAAAGTTCTGGTAGAAGAATTAATAGCCTTAGGAGTAACTGACGCCCACTTAGATGAATTCGGATACGTTTATGCTACAGTACCATCGAATACTACTAAAAAAGTACCTACCATATGTTTTTGCTCTCATATGGATACAGCTCCTGATTGTTCAGGTAAAGATGTAAAACCGATCATTCATGAAAATTATAAAGGGCAAGATATTATTTTACCAGATGATACAACAGTTGTAATTAGCCCTGATGATCATCCATATTTGAATGATTTAATTGGTTCAGATATTATTACCGCAAGTGGAACAACTTTATTAGGAGCAGATGATAAAGCAGGTGTAGCTGAAATTATGGATGCTGTTGATTTTCTAATGAATCATCCTGAAGTAAAACATGGAGACATCAGAATTTTATTTACACCTGATGAAGAAATAGGTAGGGGAGTCGACAAAATTGACATGGCAAAATTGAATGCAAAATTTGGTTATACCTTAGATAGTGGACCTTTAGGTTATATTGAAGATGAAACGTTTTCTGCTGATGGGGTTACCGTAAAAATTAAAGGAGTATCAGTTCATCCAGGTTATGCAAAAGATAAAATGGAAAATGCGATGAAAATAGCTGGGGAAATCCTTAGCAATTTACCTAAAGATCGTATTTGTCCAGAAGCAACTGAAGCAAAAGAAGGCTTTGTTCATCCTAATAGGCTTTCAGGCGTTTTAGAACATGCTGAAATTAATTTTATCATTCGTGATTTTACAACACATGGATTAGAAAGGTTAGAGTCTGAATTAGAAAATATAGTAAAAAATGTATTGAGCAAATATCCAAATTCTTCTTATGAATTTGAAGTAAAAGAACAATACAGAAATATGAAAGAGGTTTTAGATCTACATCCTGAAGTAATGTCTTATGCCAAAGAAGCCATAAAAAGAGCAGGGATGGAGCCAGTAACAAAACCTATTAGAGGTGGAACAGATGGTTCTAGATTATCTTTTATGGGAATGCCTTGTCCAAATATTTTTACGGGAGAAATGGCTTTTCATTCCAAACAAGAATATGTCGGTGTAAGAGATATGAAAAAAGCGGTTGAAACGATAATACATCTTTGTACGATTTGGGAAGAAAGATCATAAATTGTAGAACAGAATTATACATAAATAAAAAAGGGTTGGAATTATTCCGACCCTTTCTTTTTTTCTTCAGCAGCTAATTTCTTTTTCCTAGCAATTTTTTGATCGTTATTACTTTCATATAAAACATATGAATCATATTTAGCTCTGTCTTTTTCTGCCCAGATATCTTTTCCGATATTACAAAGGATAATTAATTCATCATAAATCTTATTACCAATATCCATTCTTCGTTCTACAGATATATCTCTTTCTGAAACTTTATCTTGTTGGATATTGACCGCTTTTTCAAAAGCAGAATTAGCATCAGAAACCCTTTTTAATACATTTTCATTTAATCCTTGTTCAGCTAGAAAATCCATTTGTTGACGAGCAACTCTAACGACCCTTCTTCCACAAAATATCAATTGCGGATCTGTCATATCTCCCATCTTTTGTGTACCAAATTTGCGATACCTTCCTGAACGAACAGGATATTTCATAGCAACTCGAGTCATGACACTCCGTATAGCCGTTTTTAATTTTTCCCTGGCTTCATACTTTTTATCTGTGGTAATCATTTGATCCCCGACTAATTCATCATCAGAAGGCAATTGACCAAATTTTTCTACTTGCTGCTTGAAATTCTTAAGGCGAATAAATTCAAAACCATAACGGATGAATTGATCCATATCTTTGTGTGCCAATCTTATTTTTTCTAAGCATTGTACATATAAGTCCGCATCAGGGTAATTATACTTTCTATTTGCTACTTGTTTTTTCAT
>JAHDFV010000172.1 GCA_020627985.1 Saprospiraceae bacterium | reverse complement strand
ATCTTTTTCAATATAGAATAATACCTTGTCTACATCCCGCCATAAAGTCCAATGTTCTATACTATCTACAAATCTTTCGATTTCTGTATCGTATAAATTATCATCATAAAGTTTGAATTCTGATAAGAAATCTTTTTTTAATGTATTCTCTTGAGCTAGAATACAAGTTAAAGGAAAAACTATAAATAAGAATATGTAAATTATTTTGAGATACATTAAATTAATATACGGCTTTATGATTTAATAATTGGTTTCAATTCGAAAATTACTTAATTTGTGGAACTTAAAATTTTAGAATTAGATAATGCTAAAAATAAAAATATTCATTCTGTTTTTTTTCTTTGTCTTAATTGATCAATTAGCTGCAAAGACTGATAGTTATAGAGCTATTTGGTCTGATAATCCTTCGAATAATATAACAATTTCATGGAATAAAATTGACGGAAAAGAATCGATATTTTATTACGATACTTTGTCAAATATAAAATTATCTGATAAATCTAGCAAAAAAATAATAGTTCCTATTGAAAACAAATTTAAAGGAATGAAAAATTGTTTTGTAAGATTAGATAATTTATTGCCTAATACAATATATTATTTTATCATAAAAGATGAGAATTCAGAAAGTGATGTCATGTCATTTAAAACTTTACCGAAAGAAAATTTTAAATTAAGTATTATTGCAGGTGGAGATTCTAGAAATCATAGGAAAAACAGATGTAAAGCTAACGCTCTAGTTTCGAAGTTACGACCTGATTTTGTCATGTTTGGTGGAGATATGACAGGATTAGATGGTTCAAGTAGTTGGAAAAAATGGATGAAAGATTGGCAGTTAACCATTGGGAAAGACGGGAGATTAACTCCTATTGTAGTTGCAAGAGGAAATCATGAGAGAAGTAATAAGGTTTTAAAATATTTATTTGATTTACCAGAAAAAAATTATTATTCTACAAAAATTGGAAAAGATTTTTTAAATATTATAACACTAAACTCTATGATTTCTGCCAGCGGAGAGCAGAAAAGTTGGCTTCAAAATGAATTAAAAACATCTAATACATATACATGGCATCTGGCTCAATATCATCATCCTATAAGACCACATACTTATAATAAATCTGAAAAATATTCTCAACAACAACATTGGGCTCCTTTATTTTATCAATATAATATGGATTTAGTAATTGAGTGTGATGCCCATGTCGTAAAAACAACTTATCCGATAAGACCATCTAAAGATGAAGGTAGTGATGAAGGATTTATAATAGATAGAGAAAAAGGTACAGTTTATATTGGAGAAGGCTGCTGGGGAGCACCTTTGAGAAATAATAATGATAATAAAAATTGGACAAGAGCTAGTGGAAGTTTTAATCAGTTTAAATGGATGATCATAAATCAAGAAAAATTAGAAATCAGGACGATTAAAACAGATAATTCTGAAGAGGTGGGAAGACTTTATGATGATAATAAATTTGAATTTCCTAGTAATCTTCAAGTTTGGAAACCTGATACAGGACCTGTTATTACATTATTTCCTAGGAAAAAAAATGAAATGAATGTAACTAAAGATTTTTCTTCAGACGTTTCAGCATTAGGGATGAATGAAACGGATTCTAATAAAATTCAAGGTTGGAAATTGACCTTATTTTTCTTTTTACCACTTTTAATTTTAATGATATTTCCGTTATTACCCAACTATATTAAAATTAAATTGTTTAATAAAAGTGAAAATATATAAATTAATAGAAAGGTTAAATAAAGAATTACCTGGTAAAGATGCGCAAATTAAAATGGCTCATTTTTTTAGGAAAAAAGATCTTGAGATACCTAATGATCATAAAAAAGCAGCAGTTTTAATTCTTTTGTATAAAAAAGAGAATAAAACATATTTCGCTTTAATGAAAAGAACATCACGTTATGGTAATGATAAACACAAAGGGCAAATTAGTTTTCCAGGTGGCCAATTTGAAATAGGAGATAAAGATTTTTCGATAACAGCAAAAAGAGAAACGGAAGAAGAGTTAGGAGTACCTTTCAAAGAAATTAATATTATTGGTCAATTAAGTCAATTATATATACCAGTCAGTAATTTTTTAGTTTATCCTTATATTGGAACTTTAGAAAACACACCAAATTTTATTCCTGATACAGATGAAGTTGAAGAAATTCTTGAAGTTGAATTAGAAACGATTAGAGATATAAAAAATAAAAAAGAAACAGAGTTAACTTTGCCTTCAGGAATCAAGTTACAAAATGTTCCATTTTATAACGCTAATGGGAATATTGTATGGGGAGCAACTGCTATGATTTTAAGTGAGTTTTTTCAATTACTAGATGAAATTGAATAGACTTTTAAAAAGACAATTTGAACATACTAACAATTATAAATCAAAAAAAGGTTTCTCATTCCGAGAAACCTTTTTTTGATTTATAATTTGATTTCTTCTTTTTTTAATTCAGCATCAAGTTTTAGAAAAGTAGCTTGAATTTCAGAAGGATTTAATTTCTTAGAAAATTGTTCAAACCCTTTTTTCATTATAATAATATCATAGGATTTATCTTTATCTAATATAACTTCTTTTTTATCAGAACCAAGTATTACACTGGAAGTATCTTGATCTTGATCAGATGCTATAATTTTTACAGTTGTATCCGAAACTCCGATACCATTTTCTTCATCTTTTATTTCTAAAGAAACTACCATGTTATTTTCTTTAAATCTAAAAAGATATATATCGTCATCCCCTTTTTGCCTTGAAGATGTAAACAGTCCAAAATTTCCTTCTGAATTTAAACAAAAACTTATATCATCCCTCGAACTATTTATTGGTTGCCCTAAGTTTATAGCTTTTGACCAATTTTCATATTCATCTTGTTGTGAATAGAAGATGTCATAACCTCCAAAGCCTAAATGACCTTTAGAACAAAAATATAATTTTCCATCATTATTCATAAATGGAAAACCTTCATTTGCTTCAGAATTTACATTAGGACCTAATGATTCTGGCCTTGACCATTTTTTACCTACTTTTTTAGAAATGTAGATATCCGTTCCTCCTTCACCTCGTCCTTTATCTGAAACGAAAAATAAAGTTTTCCCATCTGGAGAAATTGCAGGATGCATATAATTTAAATTCTCATTGCAAAAAGAAATTTTATTAATATTCTTCCAGTTACCTCCTTCACGCTTTGCAGTATACAATTGTAGAGTGTGAATTCCTTTTTTATTTTCAATAGAATTATTTTGTGAAAAAACCATAGTTTTACCGTCACTCGTAAAACTTGCTGGACCAGTATTTTTATTTAATTTATTTATTTTTCTAGGTAAATGGACGGGCTTACTATATTCTAATTGATTCGTTTTTTGAGCAAAATAAAGACTTAAATATTCTCTACCAGTAGTTTCATTGTGCTCTTTAAAAAGCGTCATGTTTCGGTCTCGATCCGAAACGAAAACGATACCATCATCTAAAAATACTGCTCCATGATCGTCAGCATCTGTATTTTGATTAAATGGTAATAATTCTATATTCGGATAAAGAGAAGGGATCAGTTTGATTTTATCAATATTCGATAAAAGAGTTTTAGCATTTAAATCATCAGATTCTTTAGAAACATAAATAGTTAACATTTCTTTCGCTAAATTGTAATTACCCTGATTGATTAATACTTCAGAATATTTTAAATATTCCCTTGGCTTAATCTTCTTTGATGTGAAAAGTAGAGCTTCATATGTTTCAGAAGCTTTATCGATTTGATTGGTTAAACGATAGCAATCAGCCAATTTTCTTAGCCATCCAGAATTGGTACGAACAGCTAAAGCATCTTTATATAAAGGAATAGCTTTTGCGTAATGACCTAATTGAAATTCTCTTTCTGCTTTTTTAATTGCTTTTTGATTTTCTTGCCCAAGGAGAATTATGGGACAAAAGAATATTAAAAAAGCAATGATACGAATTGCCCTAAATATCATAATAGCTTAGTTTGATGATATTAATACAAAAACCATGCAAATTTTTGAATTTTAGGCATTTTATATATCAGAAATTTGTTAAATGTTATGAATTCTTAGAATCCTCATTATCAAAGGTTGATAAAATAAATTTTACTTAAAAATTAGAACAGTTTAGTTGATTTTATTGTTGATAATTATGATTAACTTTGCTTAAGATTAAAGATTGTAAAATGGAAAAACAAGTAGTAAAAAGTCCAGTTCTCATTTATACAGAACAAACACCAAATCCTGAGACATTAAAGTTTGTAACCAATAGAATGCTTTATAAGGGTACTGCAGATTTTAAAGAAAAAGAAATGGCTGAAGAATGGTCTCCATTAGCTACAAAATTATTTGATAAACCCTTTGTAAAGGGGGTTTATTTTTGTAATAATTATGTAACTATTACAAAAGAATTTAATTTCAATTGGGATGATATCATGTTGAGATTAAAAGAAGATATTAAGCAATATATTGATAATGAAGGTGTTGTGGTGAAAGAAGGCTTCGCTGAAGCAATTGAAAAAATAGAGGAAGAACGTGGCGAATTATATGATTATACTGAGGATGAAGTTGAAATCGTTAAAAAGATCAAAGAATTGATAGACACTTATGTGAAACCAGCTGTAGAAATGGATGGTGGTAATATAGAATTCAAAAATTTTAATAAAGGTATTGTTACAGTTATTTTACAAGGAGCTTGTAGCGGTTGCCCTTCATCCTCACAAACCTTAAAAGGAGGAATAGAAGGTATGTTAAAAAGAATGGTACCAGAAGTAACTGAAGTAGTTGCTGAAATGGGATAAAAGCATAATAATTTAAAATTTTATAAAGCCTAGTAGATTATCTACTAGGCTTTTCCTTTTTAAAATTAACTTTGTACAAAATTATTCGAATAAGAATGGCTTTTCAGAATATTAAAGATTGGTATATCGTTATGAATCCTGTTGCTGGCGGTGGTAAAGCAAGTAAGGAGTGGGATAAAATGGTAAATTTATTCAATAAGCATCAAATGTCTTTTGAAGTAGGAAAAACAAAAGACAAAGACCATGCAATTGATCTAACTATATCAGCTATTGAAAAAGGGTATAGGAATATTATTGCTATTGGAGGAGATGGTACTAATAATGAAGTAGTCAATGGTATTTTCAAGCAAACTAAAGTAAAGCCTTCTGAAATAAAATATACTTTAATTCCTGTAGGTACAGGAAATGATTGGATTAGAACATACAAAATTCCAAAAAATTATAAGAAATGGATTCCTCTGATTTCACAAAAGAAAACTGTAAAACAAGATATTGGCTATGTTACTTATTATTCTGAAGGTATACAGAAAGATAGATATTTTGTAAATGTGGCTGGTATGGCATATGATGCTTTTATCGGTATGAAATCAGCTGAGAAAAAAGGAGGAGTTAGTAAATTAGTTTATTTGTCCTTAGTCATTAGCCAATTATTTAAATATAAAAATCGTAAAGCAGCAGTATTATTTGAAAATCAAATTGTTGAAGCAGAATTTTATAGTATAAACGTAGGTATATGTAAATATTCTGGAGGAGGAATGCAATTATGTCCTCACGCGATTCCTAATGATGGATTGTTAGCTCTAGGTTATGATACAGGACTTACAAAAAGTGAAGTTATTCTAATTACACCGAGTTTATTTACTGGTAATATTGCAAAGCATAAAAAAGTATTTGCCCATCAAGTAAAGTCTTTAAAAGTAGAAGCTAGAGAAGAAACTCCAACTTTATTGGAAGTAGATGGTGAATTTTTAGGGGAAACACCATGTGAATTCACTATAAGAGAGAATGTCTTAAATGTTATAATCCCTTAAAGTTGATATTTTTTAATATCAGAATAAGAATATGACGAAATGGTGTCAGCTGGTGATAAAGTCATACTTTTTAATGCCGCCAAATCTCCTTGAAAAACATTGAAATCTACATTACCTTCTATTCCTTCTAGTTGACCTTTATCTCCATATTGCCAAAAAGCCCAGGTTTGTTCAAAAGGCATATCAGGAACTTCTTCATTATATCTTGCAATCCAAATAGGGTAGTCATCAAAATTCCCTTGTATATATTTTCGATATAATTTTTGATTGGTATATATAATAGGACGAATATTATAAACTTCTTCAACAATAGATAACCAAGTTTGAATATTGGAAATGATACCAATTCTATGTTGACTACCAATGACTTCAAAATCCAAAACTGGAGGTAAATCACCCACTTTTAAATGTACAGTTTGAGTAAAATTGTATGCTTGTAAATAAGGGCTAACTGTAGGTCTGAAAAAATGGTAAGCACCTTTAGTTATTCCTTGTTCTTCCATTTGAGACCAATTCTTACAAAAGAAACTATCTCTGTATGTTAATCCCTCAGTTGCCTTGACAAATGCAAAATCAATACCTTGCTCAGCCACCATTCCCCAGTCAATATTTTTTTGATAATGAGAAATATCAATACCCTGTACATCATAATCCAACCTTCTTTCAGTAACATTAGAACATGAATTCCAAAGAGTCATTGAAAAGAAGAGAAGAATGAAATATGTGGTTATGTTGTAACGGTTGAGCATATTTTGTCTTACGTAAAAACGTCTTATTTGTTTCTAAAACGCTTTAAAATTATTATAGCTGTGTAAATCCCAATTTTATTTTGATAAATGATCTGTAATATATGTATATAATTTGGATATCATACCAATTCAAAAATATTAATTTTAATAGATTATTCCTAATTAAATAAAAAATATTTTATTATTTAATTAATATTTAGGGTGTTATGTATTATGTATTTTCTAATATTAAGTCTTTTACTGCAGTAATCCACTTAGGATCATCGTTCAAACTCTCAACAAGATCAATATGCTCACCGCCCATTTCTTCAAATTCTTCTAAGTATTCTACACTGACTTCAATTGTAGTTTCTAAGCAATCTGCTACAAATGCTGGACAGAAAACAAGCATTCGCTTTGTTCCTTTTTCTGCTTGAATTTTTAAAATATCGCTGGTATAAGGTTGTACCCAAGGGTCTTTTCCAAGTCTAGATTGGAAACAAGTTGTATAACTACCTTCTTTTAAACCCATTTTTTGAACCAGTGCTCTTGTAGTTGCATAACAGTGTGCAGAATAACAATACCGATTTTTGTTAGTTAAAGTATCACAACAACCTGTTTTTAGACAATGATCACAAGTATCTGATTTCTTAATTTGTCTTTTAGGTAAACCATGATAACTAAATAAAATGTGATCATAAGATTCAATATCAAATCGATTAGCATGATCTACAAAAATGTCAATCATCGGTTCATAATCATAAAACGAATTAATAAATTTGACTTGAGGAACATTCATTTGTTGTCCTAAAATCCTCATAACTTCTTCATGAACAGAACCAGTAGATGCCGAGGCATATTGGGGAAATAAAGGTAATACTACAATTTCTTTGATATTCTCTTGTAATAATTCACTAATTGTGTTTTTGATAGATGGACTTTGATATCGCATGGCTAATTTCACTACAAAATCATCACCCAACAATTCTTGAACACCGTCTCTTAAATTTTCACCATGATATTTTAAAGGAGAACCTTTATCAGTCCATAGCATTTTATAAATTTTGGCAGATTCACCAGAACGAAAGGGCGCAATTATTCCTCTGACTAAAATATTCCTAGATAACCAAGGTATATCAATAACTCTTTTATCTAAAAGGAATTCCTTCAAATATTTATAAACATCTTTTCGACTTGGTGAATCGGGCGTACCTAAATTTACTAACAAAACACCAGTCTTACCTGCTAATCTCATGAAATCATTATTTATGTAAACAGTATCTATATTATGAAGAAGAATCATAAGATTACAATTTGAAAAAATTATAATAATATTGTTCCTTCTAATACTTAAACACGTCTTAAACAATAGTGTTTTTAAAATATAATGCGAATTTAATCATTAACAACTTCTGAAGTATGCTTTAAACATATGTTAAATGAAAAGAATTTTATAATTTAACTTAACATGTTAAGAAGTA
>JAHDFV010000171.1 GCA_020627985.1 Saprospiraceae bacterium | reverse complement strand
TCGCATTGATTACTTTATCTAAAACCCTCTCACCTGGAGAAAGTATTACCATTAATACGGCATTCACATTAAAAATACCTGATTCTTTTTCTAGATTAGGGCATGTAGAAGAATCTTATCAAATGACACAATGGTATCCTAAACCTGCAGTATTCGATCATAAAGGTTGGCATCCAATGCCTTATTTAGACCAAGGAGAATATTATTCAGAATTTGGGAATTTTGATGTTGAAATTACCTTGCCTCAAAATTATGTAGTAGGAGCAACTGGTGAACTTCAAACCGAAAAGGAAAAACTGTTTATCAATAAAAAAGTAGTAGAAACACAAAAGAGAATAAAAGAAAACAGTTTAGTACATATTTCCAATGATACTTTTCCGCTTTCTGATCCAGAATTTAAAACCATTCGTTATACTGCTGAAAATGTTCATGATTTTGCTTGGTTTGCTGATAAAAGATTTTACGTCAATAAAAGCGAAATCACTTTAGCATCTGGTAAAACTGTTGATACGTATGTCATGTTTACCAATGAGCAAGCGAACAAATGGGCGAAGGCGATCGAATATGTTAACCGTTCGGTTACGTTTTATTCTGAAGAAGTAGGTGAGTATCCTTATCCTCAAGCAACGGCAGTTCAATCTGCTTTAAGTGCTGGTGGAGGCATGGAATATCCTATGATCACAGTCATCGGTTTATCATCTACAGATAAAAGTTTAGATGAAGTAATAACACATGAAATAGGACACAATTGGTTCTATGGTATTTTAGCATCAAATGAAAGAGAATTTGCTTGGATGGATGAGGGATTTAATTCCTATTACGAACAACAATACATGGCTAAGTTTTATAACGATAAAGAATCGTTTTTAGGCTATGATAAAATGGCTGGTGTCTCGGCGGGTGAATCCAATCAACTCAGTTTTTATTTACCCATGCGAAGGCATACAGATCAAGCTATCAATACCCCTTCCCAAGATTTAACCTTATTGAATTATTGGATGACAGCTTATGATAAGCCGTCATATCTTCTTTCATATTTAAGAAACTATTTAGGTAAAGATGTTTTCAATCAAACGATGAAAGCATATTATAATGAATGGCAATTTAAGCACCCATACCCAGAAGATGTAAAACGTCTTTTTGAAAAAGAAACTGGCAAAGATCTTTCCTGGTTGTTTGATGGATTAATTAATACAGTTGACCCATTAGATTATAAAGCAAAATCTGTTAAGAAAAATGGAGATTCTTATGATCTGACTATTGAGAATCTTGGTGAAATTAATGCTCCGTTTCCGATTAATATTAAAAAGGACAACAAAATTTCAGAAACGATTTGGGTAGAAGGATTTGAAGGAGAAAAAACCATTTCAATTCCCGTAAATGAAGTTGATAAATTTGTAATAGATGATTTGAAATTAATGCCTGATTTCAATCGAAAAAATAATACTATTACTAAAAAAGGAGGGAAATTTGAACCTTTAAAATTTAAATTTTTAACCGGAGTTGAAAATCCAGACAAATCGAATATCTATTGGTCACCTTTAGCAGCTTATAATTATTATGATGGTTTTATGCTGGGTTTAACATTGCATAATCATGCCATTCCTTCAAAAAAAATAGAATGGGCTATAGCCCCTTTATTTGGTTTTAAATCCAAAAATGTATCTGGACTTGGGCATATTAATTATCATACTTATCCCGAAAAATTACAAAGAGTTACCATAGGATTAGGATATAAAGGGTTTAGTAATGTGTACAATGAAAATGGATTTTATGAAAGTGTTGGAGCAAAACCTAGCATTAATTATCATCGATTAAGACCTAATATTGAAATAGAATTTAAAAATAAAAATCCTAGATCTAAGAAAAAGAAAACCTTGACGGTTGAAGCAGTTGTAGCCAATTTAGGATTCTTTGATTTCAATAATGTAGATTCTACCTTTACGAACACTGATACTATTATTTCTTATAGTGGTCATAGAAGAGAATGGGCTGTTGTTCCAAGGATTAAATATAAGTATGAGAATAAAAATATAGTACAGCCTTTTATGGCTGAATTTGTTTTAGAAGGACATGCTTATAAAAGAAATTTAACTGGAGATAATCTATCATATGTCAAAGCATCTGCAGAAACGAGATATCGTTTAAATTATAAGTCGAACAAAGGGATTCATTTGAGGGGATTTGTCGGATATTTCTTGCATAATACTCAACGTAAAGCGGGTGGTGTTTCTAATTATAGTTTTGCTAGAGGTAGTTTTTCATTATTTGGACAAGGATTCAGCGATCCTTGGTTTGATGATTATTACATTGGAAGAAACAATAATGATCTATTACCATCACAACAAGTACATATCAACAGCCAAGGAGGTTTTAAAGCACCGCTGGGTGGCGGCTCAAATTTAGGACAAAGTAATAATTTTATTATTGCTTTAAATATTAAAGCCGATTTACCTATGAATTTCCCAAACTATATCCCTAATATAAGACCTTATATAGATTTAGGTTATTATAGTAATACTCAACCCACAGCATCAGGAAGTACTTTCAATGATGGTTTGGTTGCCAATTTAGGTGTTGGTTTAGAATTTTTAGATGATAGGATAGGTATCTATATCCCATTAGTCAGTACAGAAAATTTGAAATCTGTTTTAAATGGAAAAGATAAATTTATGCAACGTATCTCGTTTTCAATCGATATGAATCGAATGGATCCGTTTAAATACGCTTATAATTTTGATTTATAAGAAATTAAATTATAAGAAATAGAAGACCTTTGTAGATGATTTTTACAAAGGTCTTTTTTGTAACTTCAATTTCATACTTTTGCGATTATTGAACATTTAGAACCAAACCAAACATGAGTAAATTAAAAATTGGTATCATTAAGGAAGGTAAAACGCCACCAGATTCAAGAGTTCCTATTATACCGTCTCAATGTAAATTTATACAAGAAAATTATCCAGTAGATATAAAAGTTGCTCCATTTTTAGGTCGATGTTATAAGGATGAAGAGTTTAAAGAAAACAACATTAGCCTACAAGAAGATTTGACAGATTGTGAAATCTTAATGGGAGTCAAAGAAGTAAATATCAAAGACTTAATTCCCAATAAAACCTACTTCTTCTTCTCGCACACCATCAAAAAACAAACATATAATCGTGAATTGTTAAAAGCATGTATCGCTAAAAATATTCGTTTAATTGACTATGAGGTTTTAACTGATTCCAAGAAGAAAAGACTCATCGCATTTGGAGTTTTTGCGGGTATGGTTGGTGCTCATAATGGTTTAATGACCTACGGAAGAAGAACAGAGGAATTCACACTTCCACGAATGAATACTTACTTCGATTATGAAACAGCTGTGAAAGATTATCAAACTAAGACTTTTCCTGCAATGAAAATAGTCTTAACAGGAACAGGTAGAGTAGGAAGTGGTGCTAAAAAAGTATTGGATGATATGAATATCAGGGAAGTAGAGCCTAAAGATTTTCTAGAACTGCAATATAATGAAGCTGTTTATACACAGTTAGAATGCGATGAATATGTAGCAAGAAAGGATGGATCTGATTTTGAAAAAAATCATTTTTATAATAATCCTTTAGCTTACAAAAGCATATTTAAACCCTTTACAGAAGTATCTGATATCATGATTAATGGTATTTATTGGGATAACCAAGCTCCAGCTTTCTTTACAAAAGAAGAAATGAAAGATTCTTCTTTTAAAATCAAAGTGATTGCTGATGTAACTTGTGATATTGCACCAGTTTCTTCAATTCCGTCGACACTATTTGCATCTACCATTGCTGATCCAATATTTGGTTATAATCCAATAACAGAAAAAGAAGATTATCCACACCATGATCGAGTCATTGACATGATGACCATTGATAATTTACCTAATGAATTACCAAGAGATGCTTCAAAAGCATTTGGCGAACAATTCATAAAAAGTATTTTAGAAGAATTATTGAATGAAAATAGTGCTGTTATACAAAGAGGAACGGTATGTAAGAATGGAGATTTAGGGGAACATTTTGAATACCTACGAGACTACATAGAAGGTTAAATACTTTGACTAAAAGTTAAATAAGATATAAACACAACGGTTTAAAAAGAATAATTCTTTTTAAACCGTTGAATTTTATAGGATTAAGGCATCATCTTATGCTTTCAGCCCTTATATTTGTAGCAGATTTATTGGAGAAATAATTTGATGTGTTTTCGAAGATGAATTTGTGTTAATAATTACGGAGAATTAGAATTATAAAAGACCATTCCAAACAAGGATCACATAGTAGAATCTGAGGAGATTAAGGAGGCTAAAAAGTCTAAAAAAAGAAAACCCCTTTGGAGTATTCTTGGACGTTTTACGTTTGGTCTTGTGGTATTCCTTTTAATTCTAGCGATCATAGGTTGGTTCACACTTCAAATGGAAGTCGTACAAAATAAATTAATTGATACCGTAACTCAACGTTTATCTAAAGAATGGGGTACGAATGTAGAACTTAAACATGTTAGCTTCTCGCTTTTTGATAGTGTTATATTAGATTCTTTATTGATCGAAGATACCAAAGGAGATACGCTTCTTTATACCAAAAGATTAGATCTTAAATTTAGATCAGGTTTTATGGGGATTATTCGACAAGATTTAGATATTGAATCAATAGATTTATATCATACTCGATTTCACCATTATAAGGATACGTCAATGATGGAAACCAATTTAGGTTTTATCATTGATTATTTTTCTAAAGAAAAAACAGAAAAAGATACGACAAAGAAAAGCGAGAAACCATTTCTTTTAAATGTAGATCGATTTGGTATTCATGGAATACATGTTGAAAAAATTGATAAAACCAAAGGAGAATACATTGATGTTTTACTTCAAGAAGGTGAAATAATAGGTTTAGACTTTGATAAAGCAACCAAACATTTATCTGTAGATAAAATATTTTTGGATGATTTTCATTTCCGTTTTGATAAAAAGGAAAGAATCAGAAAACCTGGTTCTATAGAAAAAACAGAAGAAGAAATAATTGAGAAAGATACCTCATACATACCATTTACAGCTTCTGCTAATAAAGTACTTGGGCAAAATGGACATTTTCATTTTAATGATTTTACGAAAGAATTTATAAGAACCAAGTATGAAAATACTATGGATTTTACGGATTTAGATGTAACTAAAATTGAAGCTGAAATTGACAGTTTTTGGTTTAGAGAAGATTTATGGTTTAAAGGAGAACTGGTTAATTTATCTGCAAAAGAACAATGTGGCTTTATTTTAGAATCTGGAAAAGCGAAAGAAGTAGAAGTTTCTAGAAAAGGTTTGCATTTATACGATATGGAATTAAGAACTCCATACACAGTTTTAGGTGATTCTTTAGAAATGAAATATAGAAAAATGGGCTACATCGCCTTTGAAGAAGATTTTGTAAACGAAGTTTACATGGTTGGGAAATTCAAAGAAGGATCAAAAATAGCCTTGAAAGACATTTTTACTTTTGCACCTGAATTACAATCCAATAAATTTTTTAATCGGAGTAAGGATGAAGTAATCCAAGTTGAAGGAGAGATACGGGGAAAAATTAATAGTTTAAAAACGAAGGGATTTACTTTAAAGATTAGAGATGACTTTGTCATGCAAGGAGATTTTAGATCAAAAAACTTAGCTGTAAAAGGTGAAGAATTTATGAATTTAAAATTAACGGATTTAAAAACAAGTTTTCCAACCTTAAGAGCATTAATTCCTGGATTTAATCCACCAAAACAATTTGATAAATTAGGACAATTAAAATTTAAAGGAACCTATTATGGTTTCTTTACCGATTTTACAGCAATAGGTAAATTAGAAACGGCACTGGGAAGAATTGAGTCGGATATCAATTTAAAAGGAGACAATAATCAAGCTGATTATTCTGGATCACTTTCTTTAATTAATTTTGATTTAGGAGGTTGGACTGATAATAAAGATTTTTAATTTTTCAGCTAAGGTAAAAGATGGAAAGGGTTTAACTTTAGAATCTATTAATGCTGCTTTAGAAGCAAAAATAGAATCCTTTACTTTTAGAAATTATAAATATCAATTCTTAAATATTGGTGGTCAATTTGATAAGAAAAAATTTGACGGAAATTTAGATATTAAAGATGATAATATTGATTTATCTTTTTCTGGATTAGTTGATTTTAATGAAGAGATTCCGCGTTTTGATTTTGATGCAAATGTTGAAAAAATTCTTTTCCATAATTTAAATCTAACAGATAAGCCCATGAAATTAAAAGGGCAATTAGATTTTGATTTTCAAGGAATTCAAATTGAAGAATTAGATGGAATTGCATCTGCGCAAAATGTTGAATTTACTTATGATACTTTGTTGTTAGAATTAGATAGTATTTATGCTTATTCAATACAAGAAACAGCTTTTACCAAAAAAGTAGGAATTCAATCTGATGTTTTAAATGGAGAATTAAATGGATCTTTTCAAATAACAGAAGTTGTTGATGCATTAAAAAGTTATTTAAATCGGAATTTTTCTGGTTTTGCTAAACGGTTGAAAATACCAAATGCAACAAAAGAATTTTCTAAGGATAAATATTTTACTTTCGATTTCTCAGTACCAAATTCAAAGAATTTTACACAGTTAATTACTCCGAAATTAGATACGATTTTTAATGCTCAATTAAAAGGATATTTTAATAATGCCATAGATAGTTTATTTATAGATTTTGCTTTTGAAAGAGGAAAATATGATATGGTACAATTAAATGATGTTGTAGCAAATGCTCAATTTTTAAAAGATGATGGGACGCTAGATTTTGGCGTATATCATACAGTGATTAGAGATTCTATTCATATTCCTACAGTTGCGATGTATAATTCATTTCATCAAGATACTTTTGATTTTGAAATAAATGCCAATGATGTTACCAACTTTTTAGATGATGTAAATTTAGAAGGTTCTTTAACTTTGGAAGGAACAGAAGGATATAAAGTTTCTTTTAATTCTTCTAATATGGTTCTATATAATCAAAATTGGGAAATACTAGAAGATAATTATTTAAGGTTTGGAAAAGATTATGTAGAAACTAAAAACTTTATTTTAAATAACCAAGATTTCTTAAAGCAAAAAGTTGAATTAAATAGTGTAGGCCAAAAAGGTTTAATGCTTCGATTAAATGATTTTGAATTAGGTTTTGTCAATGATTACATCACCTATGATAAATTATCAATTCGAGGTCCAATGGACTTTATTGTTGAAGCAAAAGATATATTCAAATTAGAAGGATTAACAGGTAATGTTACCATGGATTCTTTAATTATAAATGAAGACTATTTTGGGGCATTAAATTTAGATGTCAATACAGATGATATAAAATCTAAAATTACGAATCAATTATCCATTGTAAATGGTTCTCAAACTTTTACTTCAGAAGGGTTTTATTATCCTCCTTATTTAAAAAATAATATTAATTACTTTGAACAAGAAATAGGCATTCGAAATTATCCATTATTGATAGCTGAATATTTTATAGGTGAAGGTATCTCAGATACAGAAGGTCTAATTAGTGCAGATTTAAATTTAATAGGTACACCTGATGATCCAAAGATAAGTGGTTTGTCAAGAGTATTTGATGCAGCAACAACTATAGATTATTTACAAACAAGAATTAATATTCCTGATGATACCGTTTTAATTACTCCAGAAATATTTGATTTAACAGGATTAACCGTTTACGATAAAGAAGGAAATCCAGGAATGGCTTTTGGTGGAATTACCAATGATAAATTTAGAGATTTTGGTTTAGATGTTGTTTTGAAATCACCTAAATTTATTGCTTTAGAAACAACAGAAGAAGACAATGAATTATTTTATGGTAAAGGAGTAGGGAATATCCTTGCTGAATTTACAGGTGATTTTGTAAATACGAATATTAAAATAGTAGCAACCACAGGAAAGGAGACAAAAATTATTTTGCCCTTATCTACAAGTGGTACAGATTCAGAGTTAAGTTTTATTAAATTTAATTCGAATGAAAAAATAAAAGATAGTATTAATTTCTATCAACAATTTCTTCCAGATGATTTAAAAGGATTAGATCTTACAATGAATTTAACCAT
>JAHDFV010000170.1 GCA_020627985.1 Saprospiraceae bacterium | reverse complement strand
GTGCATTATTAGAAGCCATGCAAGAACGCCAAGTAACTATTGGTAATGATACGTTCAAATTGGAAGAACCCTTTTTAGTTTTAGCAACTCAAAATCCTATTGAACAGGAAGGAACTTATCCATTACCTGAAGCACAAACGGATCGTTTTATGCTGAAGGTTCAAATTACATATCCTAAAAAAGAAGAAGAACGAAAAATTATTCGTTTAATCATGGGTTCTGATAAATTACCTGCTATAAAAGCAGTGGTAAGTCCTAAAGAAATCATTCGAGCAAGAGAATTAGTTCGTAGTATTTATATGGATGAAAAAATTGAAACCTATATCACTGATATCGTTTTTGCTACTCGATTTCCAAAAGAATATGGCATGCCTGAATTGGAGCCATTAATTAATTATGGTGGATCACCCAGAGCAAGTATCAATTTAGCTTTAGCAGCAAAAGCTTATGCTTTCTTGCAAAGAAGAGGTTATGTTATACCTGAAGATATCCGAGAAATTTGTCATGATGTTTTACGGCATAGAATAGGATTAACCTATGAAGCTGAGGCAGAAAACATTACACAAGTTGATGTCATTAATAAAATTTTAGACACGGTAGAGGTACCCTAGTATTTCAAATCTTCCCTTATGATGGTTATCAACCCAAAGGATAATAATTTCTATTCCCTTTTATTTTCTAACATTTCGCTTAGGACTATTTTCCTGTGTTTTCTTTACTGTATTACTAGTTTATTCTCATTTAATCTAGATGCGCAAAGTAACGAGACAGAACAGCAAATCTCCGAATTATTTAAAAACCCTAAGAAAATTCAATGGTATAAGAATTTCAAAGGAAGAGTGGATGACATAAATGATGTGGGACTTACGATCGCTTATGATGGTAGAGATTGTAAAGGTTACATTACCTATTTAAGAAGTAAGGAAAGATTTAAATTAGAAGGAAAGATCATTGGCAAGAAAATCAAATTAAGGGAAACTGATACTGAAGAATCTGTTACTGGTCATTTTGAAGGACAAATCTTTGGTGATTATGATCGAATGAAAGCTCATTGGTTTAATAAAGAAAAAACAAGAGCTGGATTACTCATGTTGGAACAGGTTGAGAAAGAAGTAATTTTTCCTACCTATTGTGGTGATAATAAATGGGTGAGAAAATACCAAGGGAATATTCAAGGAAAACCAGTAGAGTTTACCATTCAAAAAAATAGTGATCTAGATATTAAAGGTATAATCTGGTTTAAAGACAGTAACCTGACTCATTATTTAAAAGGAGGAATGATTGCAGACAATGCACTCAAAATCATAGTCATTGATGATATGGGCAATAAACTAGGTGGAATTGAAGGAGAAATTCTTAAGCCTAGTTTTAAAATTAACGGAAATTGGATTACTCCTGAAGGAGATACTCATTTGGTTAAATTTAATAAAATAGATCATATGATGGTAGGCTGTATTGAATACCAAGATTATATGTCTACCTATGATGTTACTTTTCCTAAAAGCAAAAACTCTTCTTTTAATTCTTTCATTGAAAAAACAGTGAGCGACTGGAAAATTTCTTGTAAAGAAAAGGTCAAAGCTTTAAAAGTAGAAAATCAATATCCTGGACCTGAAGATCGATCTATCGCTAATGCAACAGGTTGGTTTGAACTAGAACATGTTTCGGATACTTTGATCAGTGGTTTTATGATTTTCAATAAAAGTTGGGAAGAAGAACATCAAGATTATTCCTTTAATTATAGTTTGCTCAATGATGAAAAAATTGAATTGGAACAACTGTTTAGAGAAGGTGTAGATTATCATTCTATTTTACAAGAACGCGTAATAAAAAGTATTCAATTTAAACCCATATATTCGAATGAAGGATTTAAAGAATGGATAAATACTGTTTCTTTTAATTATTTCACCATTCGACAAAATGGTATACGATATAGTACTTCTTTTCATCCAATCTATGGACGTCAATCGATTACCATTCATTTTGATGATATCAAGGAGTATTTAAATCCTTATAGTCCTGTTTCATATTTATATTATGATGTAAGACCTATTAAAAAATCAAAAAAGAAAAAGAAAAAATAGGTATGGAAACGAATGAATTACTTCGTAAGGTTCGAAAGATTGAAATCAAAACCAAAGGCTTAAGTAAGCACCTTTTTTCAGGTGAATATCATAGTACTTTTAAGGGAAGAGGAATGTCTTTTAGTGAAGTAAGGAATTATTTCCCAGGAGATGATGTCAGAAGTATTGATTGGAATGTAACAGCAAGAACCAACGAACCTTATATTAAAGTTTTTGAAGAAGAACGGGAGCTTACTGTTATGCTTTTGGTGGATGTTAGTCGTTCTTCTTTATTTGGTACTACAGAACAATTAAAAAAAGAATTCATTACAGAAGTAAGTGCTGTCCTTGCTTTTTCTGCAATGCAGAATAATGATAAAGTAGGCGTTATTTTCTTTTCGGATAAAGTTGAAAAATATATTCCTCCTAAAAAAGGAAAGCAACATGTTCTTCGAATTATTCGAGAATTATTAAATTTTGAACCTGATGCAACAGGTACAGATTTAAGTGCAGCTTTAATCTTTTTAAATAATTTAATTAAAAAAAGAAGTATCACTTTTATTCTTTCTGATTTTTTAACAGAAGGCTATGAAGATCCTTTTAGAATTGCTGCAAAAAGACACGACATTATTGGTCTACGAATTTTTGATCCACTAGAAGAAACTTTACCCAATGTTGGTCTGATCAGAATGGCAGATGCCGAAACAGGACAAAAACTTTGGATTGACACTGCCTCTTCAAAAGTGAGAGAAAACTATAAAAAATACAACGAAGAAAAAGTCAATTATTTCAAAAGCATCTTTTCTAAATCTGGAAAAGACATTGTTTCTATTCGCACAAATGATTCTTACGAAAAAGCATTATTAGGCTTTTTTAAAGGAAGACGCTAACATCACCTCTTCATTTTAACTTAATTTATATATGTCACAAATCGCAAAATAAAAGGATTTTGGCATAGTTATTTCTCTTATTTTAGCATCACTATAATAAGTGGATTTGCGCTATACCCTTTTATCTTTTCATTTTGTAAATCTAAACTTGTGATGAAAACTTTGAATTTGATCTTAGCTTTTACTTTTCTATCTTTTTGTAGTTTATCTGCTTTGACTAATGTAAGCCCAACTCAATCTCATAATATTATTTCAGGAGGTGAAGACACCGCTAGTTCTTTTTATGCCGAATGGAAAAAAGATCATGTAATCGTTTCTTGGCAAGCCGCTGAAAAAGGAACCTATTACGAAATAGAATATTCTACAGATGGCGAAAATTTTGAACCCATAGAAACAGAAAATGATATTAGAAAAGATGGAGATTTCTTATACATTATTGATAATACAACCGCCATAGAAAATTATTATCGCTTAATGCAAATTACAGTAGAGGGAGAAATCGTTTATTCTGATATTATTCATGTTAGTCCGCTACCTGTAGAATTAACGCTAGAAGGTATAAAGTAATATTCAAAATTAATTCAAATAAAAAAGGAGAGGCTAAACTGCCTCTCCTTTTTTATTTTAGAAATCTTCGGAATCATCGTCATCTTCTACTCCTCCATCAGAAGGAGGAGGTGGTGCATTATTGCCACCATCCGAAGGTGCTGGAGTACCGTCATCATCATCGGGCTCAGGTGAATCGAATCCTAAATCGACTTCATCTTCATCATCATCAAATTCATCTCCAAATTCTCCATCTCCACTTTGTGGACTAGTACCCTCTGGCGTATCTGTCATTCCTTCTTCTCCATCTGCAGGATTACCATAAATACCTCTACAATCAATTCGAATTCCTAATTCACCCAATGGTTTTTGGAATCGAACTTCAGTATCAAATGCTAATGTAGTATCACTTTCAATTCCTTTCATATATTCTACAAAAATAGGACGTGCTAAAATACCACCCTGCCCTAAATGCGGACTAATAAAGCGAATCCATCGATCATCGCCTCCAACCCATGTTCCAGTAACTAAATTAGGGGTAAGCCCCATAAACCAGGCATCGGCGTGTAAATTGGTTGTACCCGTTTTACCTGCTACTTCAGATTTTAACTGCCACTGGATTGGTTTAGCCACTCTACGTAACATGTCAATCATAACATAATTAGCATCTGGTGATAATGCTGCATCTTCTGGTATGGATATATTTTGATAAATAACTACTCCATTTCTATCTTCAATCCGTTCTATAAAGTACGGCTTACGGTGAACACCTTGATTCGCAAAGGTTGAAAAAGCGCCTGTCATTTCAAAAACAGACAAATCAGTTGCACCTAAACAAATAGACGGTTGTTTTGGCACTCTTGGTTCTCCATAAACATTTTCTTTATCTACTGCGATCCCCATTCGCATCGCTAATGCTCTTACTGGTTTATAACATCCAATCTGCTTCATTAAATAAGCAGAAACCGTATTTTTTGATTTTTCTAATCCCTTGTACAATGAAAATTCTTCTCCTGTATATTCTCCAAAGTTTTTAGGCGTCCAATCCTGAAGTAAATCAAAACAGCCTTCATTTCTATGAATGGTATAGGGTATATCTGCTACTTTATAACAAGGAGAAATCCCCATTTCTTCTATCGCTGTTGCATAAACAAAAGGTTTAAAAGTTGATCCTACTTGACGTTCAACATTTAAATTAACGTGATCAAATTTGAAATACTTGTGATTGATTCCTCCTACCCAAGCTTTAATCGCTCCAGTATGTGGATCCATAGAAACAACACCTGTTTGAAGGTGCATTCTTACATAACGCAAAGAATCAAAAGGTGTCATTACGGTATCCTTCTCCATTTTTTCATTCTCATGGGTAAAGATTTTCATTTTGACTTTTTTCTGGAATTCTTTCTCCGCAAATTTCTGTAAAGATTGATACTGATCTTTAACAGTAGCCCAAGCATCATTGCGCATAATCTTACGATATTTAGATGCTTTTTCTTTAGAAACCAAATTCTTAGACTTCAACCGAGTGATATATCCTTTATCCTTTTCCTCCGTCATCATACGATCAATGTCATAACTCTTTAAAAGTAAATCATGATCTTTTTTAATGACTTCAATCACGTCTGTCATATATTTTTCCCAATACAAAACATAACGATCTGATTCTTTTAAAATTCGTTGAAAAGAGTTTTCTCTTAATTCTATTTCTTTGTCTGTTGTTTTTTCACCTCTATATTTCCACGGGTCTTTTTTCTTCCATTCATTCCAAAATTTCTTTTGGTTTTTCTTCATTATTTTTTTGGCAGCGGCTTCTGCATGCTTTTGCATAGCAGGATTGAGCGTCGTAAATATTTTTAATCCATCAGTATGTACATTATATACTGTTCCGCCATTTGCTGCACTATTTTTTAAAATTCTTTTGACTTCTCCTCTTAATTCTTCTCTGAAATAAGGCGCAATACCTTGTGAATGACTTTTTCTTGAAAAATTTAAACCAAATTCTGTTTGTCTTAGTTGATCATATTTAGCTTGATCAAAATGACCTTGTTGCATCATTAATTTTAATACAACTTCTCTTCTTAATTTAGCTTTTTCAGGAAAACGTTTTGGGTTATACAAAGAAGGGTTCTTCAACATTCCAACTAACATGGCAGATTCTTGAATTTCCAATTCATTGGTTTGTTTGCCAAAATATGTTTCAGCAGCAGATTTTATTCCCACAGCTCCATATAAGAAATCAAATTCATTCAAATACATGGTTATGATTTCGTCTTTGGTATATCTTTTTTCAAGCTGATATGCTGTAATCCACTCCTTGAATTTCGTTAATCCCAACTGAAACATTCTACTGATTTTCCCTCCAGAAAAAGAACGATTGGAATATTGTTGTTTTGCCAATTGTTGTGTTATTGTTGATCCACCTCCTTGATCGGTTGAACCTAAAGCTAATCCCTTCACTACCCGACCTAAAGCTTCTAAATCAATACCTGCATGATTATAAAATCTTTTATCCTCCGTGGCAATTAATGCATCTACCAAGTGATTTGGTAAATCATCATATCCTACTTTTACTCTATTTTCTACAAAGTATCTACCAATCACAGAACCATCAGAAGCCAAGACTTCTGTTGCTAAATTATTCTTAGGGTTTTGCAATTCTTTGGTAGACGGCAAATCCTTACTCATGGATAAGAAAAAGAAAAAAAGTACAGCTCCGATCACACCTAGTAGCCATAAAAACCACATCCACCGGACACGTTTTTTGTATTTAGGTAAACGGGATTCTCTATATTCTCGATTAGTCATAATATGTCTCGTTAAATAGGAATTTCAGACAAAGTACAAATTTACATAATCTCACATTATTTTAAAGGCACTGTTCTAATGTAATTAGTATTTGTATGTAAAAAACAAGTAAGCGTGATCTTCTTGGATTGATTTACCTAAAGAAGGAAGGAAAAAAGGATGAAATTTTATTCTTCTCGTTCTAAAATAGATGAAACCAGTTGAATTGGACATTCAATTTTTTCGGCAAATTGTTGTGTCTCCGTCATAAAAACCCGAGTCACTTCGTTTTCATCTTCCATCAGTAAAACATCATCCAATATTTGATTTTCTTCAAATTCAACTTCTCTTTTAAATTTTGTCTCATCTAATGTATCAAATGGAATGGTTTTCTTTTCATCTTTTCCATTAATTTGAATACCATCTTCATGAAGGTTAAATGAAGTAGGTTGCAAATTTTCGAAAAAGATAGCATCTAAATAAATATGAGGATGATGGAAAACAAGTTTAGGTTGTCCATGTTTCCCCAATTGATAAATGAAGAAGAAAAAAGAAAGAAGAATAGGTATATACATCCAAAATTCTTGATAATATAAAACACCAAAAGAGACAATAATTAATAATTGTAGGCTTTTAATAATAATAGCATTGGCTAAAGGATCTTTTTGCTTTAAATAAAAAACAACGATATTTTTTTTATTGTATCTTTTATAATATCGAGTCGCCATCCATATGGCCATTCCAAATGTCATCAAGAAAAAATAAACTTGAAAAATACGATTAAATACAACCAAATATTTAGACCCACTAATTAATAGGAATAAACCAACAATTATTAAAAACCATTCTGCTGCTTGTATTTCTTTTCGCATAATTAAAAATATAATTTCACATTAAACCAACCGTCTTCAATCGTTGCATTATTTTTTTTATAAAAATTGATCGCAGGTTTATTCCAATCTAATACTTGCCACTTCACTAATTTTGCTCCTTCTGATTTTGCTATTTTTAAAAATTCATTATATAATTTCTGACCAATTCCTTTTTTTCTAAATTGTTCGTTAATTACAAAATCATCTAAATAAATCATCTTTCCTTTCCAAGTAGAGTATGCCGTAAAATACAACATCATTCCAACTACTTCCTCATTCATTTCAGCAACAATAGATTGAAAAACTTGATCAGAAAAATTCTGATAATAATCGTCCAATGTTGCAGTAACCGCCTCTGGTTCTTTTTCATAAATGGCTAGTTCTTTGACTAGTCCATAAATTGCTGGAAGATCCTTTTCTGTAGCTTTTCTTATGATGATAGATTGATCAGACATTTAATTTTTTTAATCTAAAAATTGCCAGGAAACTCCAAATCTAAAATGAGCATCTGGCATGGGATGATCAGGCGTTTGAAAATAAATATTCTTTGTAAACCAATCGGTCATATTTTCCATTTTCGCAAAAGCTCTAAAAGTTTGAACTTTAAAACTTAAAAACATATCTAACGCAGGATAGGCTTTTATTTTATTAGAATCTTGCAAATGGAATTGTCCAATAACGGGTTGATAAGCATCTGCAAAATAAGTCGTATTCATTCGAATATCAAATCCTAAACGAGCAAGCATTACTTTTTTAAATACTCTTCCTTCTAGATATAAACTACTTTTAAAAAATATTTTCGGAACTCGAATATAAGTATCATCTGTCGTTTGAAATGAAACGGTATTTTCCATTCCAAAGACATTATATCTCACGTTTTGTTGCAGCGTTAACAGTAAAACATTGATCGGAATTGTGCAAAACCTAAGGTATCATAATAAATGTAATTATTTAAAATATGATAGCC
>JAHDFV010000169.1 GCA_020627985.1 Saprospiraceae bacterium | reverse complement strand
AATAATATTTAATTCTATATATGATATAAATTTTACTTGTTTTAATTTCTTTTTAGTACAAAATTGGATATTAACCTTAGTCATGAATAAGGTTAAAAAATTGCTTGATTTATCAAAAGGATAATATCAATATAATATACCCATGCTTGAACTAAAATTCAATCAATCAAAATACAAGTAAAATGAAAAAATCAATTTTAATTTTCAACTTCCTATTTTATTACTTCTTTCTTTTTAGCCAACATCATGATGATGTTTTGGTTGTCATCAATGAAAGTAGTTCTGCTTCAATCGAAATTGGAGAATACTTTCAGCAAGAAAGAAATATTCCTAATGAAAATATTATCCGAATTAAAACCATAGAACAAGAAGAATGTACTTCACCAGAGTTAGAAAACATCATCAACCAAATTCAAAATCAATTTGATGAAAATAATTTAGATGGCTCAATTAATTATGTGGTTTTAACTAAAGGAATTCCTCATAAAATCTTTTTAGAAGAATTTGATCATAATAAATCAATAGTTGTAGATTCTAGAATTGCTGCTTTTAACTCTAGTTTTAATTGTCTTGGAGATAGTATATATATTTATGAGCAAGAAAATTCATTTTACGGAACTGATAATAATTTCAGTTTTGAAGAATATGGTTATTTTCTAACTACCCGTTTAGATGGATTTACTGTTTCAGATATTAAACAAATGATTGATAAAAGTTTTGTTGATTATAATATACCTGATCCTAGTAACCATACTATTATTTTAGATTTAGTAAACTTAGATTCTAATATTTTAAATTTTTTCCAAAATTCTATGAATGAGTTGTATGATTATCTATCTCTAGAAGGATGGAACGTAATTAAAGATTATGATAATTCACCTTTTTCTGAACAACAAGATAATGTGATTGGATATATCACCGCTGGCTTAGGTCCTTATGATCATTATGATTCAAATTTAGAATGGTCTCCCAATTCTCTTTCTTTTTCTGGTGTATGTAATGACGCATATACTTTTACAGAATCTATTGCTAATGATATGGGATCAGAAGGAAAATATCAATTGGCGCATTACATTAAAGAAGGTGCAGCATCGAGTAGAGGAAATCCTAGAATTACATATGTCTCAGAACACAAATCTTTAGAGACTTTAATGGCATATTTTAATACAGATCAATCTTTTAATTTAGCTGAAAGTTTTTACAAGGGAAGATCTTCTTTCTTTAAGAATCAAATTTATATTGGTGATCCAAAAATGAGTTTAAACATTGGAATGATTTCTAGTGATCATTCTCTTGAAAGTGAATTAAATGATATCGCTATTTTTCCTAATCCAATCTCTAAACAGCAAAATGTAAAACTTGCTAATATCCCTTCATCTATAGATGAATTAAATATTACAATTTTAGATGTTACAGGAAAAATAATATCTCAAAAACAAGTAAACCAAGCAAGTAGAAATACAACAATTCTTGAAACTTCAAATTTAAATACAGGTATCTATTTTTTAGAACTATCATTTGAAAATGAAAAAGTGAACAGAAAATTGGTCGTTCATTAATGCATGCAAAATTAACCACTTTATAACAACAACTAAAAATAAGGCAGCCCTAAAAAGAGCTGCCTTATTATATTCATCATTATGACGATTAGTTGTTATTCTTCTGTCTTGATAAAAGATGCTGTTTCTATTTTATTATTTTGTTCAATTAATATAATATAATGGCCAGAAGTTAAGAAAGAAAGATTTAAATCAATTACATTTCTATCTTCAACTAATTCAACTTCTTGATTTAAAACTACTCTACCTAAAACATTCATTACTTTAATAGTTGCCTTAGTCCCGCCAACATTATTGTAAGAAATATTAATTAATCCATCTATTGTTGGATTTGGGAATACAGCGGAAACACCTCCATCTTTGAAACATTCCGTTTGTATGGTAATAACATCAGAGTATTCAAATGTACCATCAAAATCAACTTGTCTTAATCTGTAGTAATTAAAATCACTAACTACATTTCTATGTAAGAAACTATAGATTTGTACATCAGCAGTTGTACCTGCTCCATAAACAACACCTAAAACATCAAACTTTTCTCCATCTGAACTATATTCTACTTGGAATTTTTCATTATTCTTTTCAGACAACGTTTCCCATTCTAAATTTACATTACAGCCATCTACGAAGCCTTCAAATCTGCCTAATTCAACAGGTAAAGCTACTCTAGAAAAACCAGCACTAATGTTGCAATTCGTGTTATCTAATGTAGAAGTCACTGTAAATAATCCTGTTTTTCTAGTATATGGATCCATATCACTATCATCAGTATCCACCAAAGAAGAGCTATTTTGATCTTTCCATGTACCCGAAACAAAACCACTCGGCAAATCAAATTCTACATAATAAGTACCAGGTGCGATATTAGCAAAAGAATACTCTCCTTCGTCATTTGTAACAGCAGTCGCAATTATAACATCACTTGTATTCATTAAGTAGACTTGTAAACCATTTATAAGCGGATCAGAAGAATTTTGAACTCCATTATTTGTTAAATCTTCAAATACAAATCCACAAACATTTTTACGAATAAATCCAGCATCGTAATCTAAATCTGTTTGACCTCCAATTAAAGTAAATGTTGCTACTGTTCCTTTTGCATCAGGATCACTTCCATTTATAGTACCAATAGTTTGAGTAGTCATTTTATAATCTGCTGGCGCTGTAAAGTGTATATAAAAATCGCCAGGAACTAACTCTTCAAAAAGATATTTCCCTGTTGCATCCGTAATATCATTGGCAACATGTGTTCCATCTGATTTGTATAAATCTACACTAACACCAGATGCAATCGGTTCAGAACCATCTTGAATTCCATTTTGATTTTCATCAAACCATGTATAATCGCCTACACTTGCTTCAGGGAATAATACATATAAATCTTCTAAACAATCTGTATATCCATCTAATTGATATCTTAAGATAATTCCATTTTCAGATGATGCATAATACGAACTCACACTAACTGGCCCCCAAGCCGCTGTCGTTGTTGAACCTGAATAAGGTCCATAAATTGCTTCTAAATTAGGTCCTGCATTCGCTTCTTTTACTCCTAAAGTCCAAGGTAAACCTGAAATTGGTGCATTTGCTAATGATATAACACCTGACACTAAATCATCTGAAGGATCAGCTGGTGTTCCGTTATCATCCCTAACTATAGTTGATGACACACCTGGTTGATTAAAACCACTCCAATCACAAATCGGTGAACAAGTTGCAGGTGGAGTAATTATAGTAGGCGAAGCTGTTGTACAACTTGTTTCTACAGCATCAGTTATGTTAATGGTATAAGTACCATTGGATATATGAGATAACGGCGAAGGTAAAGTGGTAAGATCATATGAATATGTCGTATTATAATTATTATATCCTCCTCCTAATTCAGTAGACGTCCAAGAAGCTGATGAACCACCAGTTACATACAAATCAAAAGAAAAATGATCATCTGATGGATCAGTTGTTCCTCTATCATCACAAGCATAATTTGATACTAATGCAGTAATTGAACATGGAGGTGTATTCGAACATGTGGCTGGTGCTGCGACTGTAATTGTATTAGTTACACAAGCAGGATCAGATCCATCAGTAATATTAAAGGTTTGATCTCCTCCACTAATAGCATAAGGTCCAAATTGGGTAGGTACATTATATGAACCACTTTCATTATTACCATACCAAACACTTCCAGTATTGGTTCCTGTCACGGTAACATCAAAAGTATAGGTATCATCTGATGGATCACTCGGTGTCCCACTATCACTACAAATAGCTGTTGATGCAGAAACAGATATTGAACATGGAGGTGTATTCGAACACGTGGCTGGCGCTGCAACCGTAATTGTACTGGTTACACAAGCAGGATCAGATCCATCAGTAATGTTAAAGGTTTGGTCTCCTCCACTAATAGCATAAGGTCCAAATTGGGTAGGTACATTATATGAACCACTTTCATTGTTACCATACCAAACACTTCCAGTGTTGGTTCCTGTCACGGTAACATCAAAAGTATAGGTATCATCTGATGGATCACTTGGTGTTCCATTATCATTACAAATAGCTGTTGATGTAGAAACAGATATTGAACATGGAGGTGTATTCGAACATGGGGCTGGTGCTGAAACTGTAATTGTACTCGTTACACAAGTTCCATCTGTATCATCCGTTATTACAAAACTTTGATCTCCTCCACTAATTGGATACGGACCGAATGATGTTGATACATCATATAAACCATTCACACCATTACCTGACCAACCACTTCCTGTGTTTGTTCCAGTTACGGTAACATCAAAAGTATAAGTATCATCCGACGGATCACTTGGTGTTCCATTATCATTACAAACAGCTGATGATGCAGATGCTGAAATAGAACAACTTGGTGCGGGAGCTGGAAAAGGGACCCACAAATCTCCTAAACAATCTGTATAACCATCCATCATGTACCATAGGACTAATCCATTCTGTCCGTTTGCTAAAAATATATCTACATCTACTGGTCCCCATGCATATGATGTTTGAGTATCTGAGAATGGTCCATAAATAATGTAGTGTGAATTATCTACTGGATGCTTTACATCTACCCCCCAATCTCCATTCGAAGGAACTAACAATGTGAATATACCAGACACTTTATCATCCGTTAAATCTCCTGGTGTACCATTATCATCTCTTGTAATTGTACTCGTTACATCTCCCGTATCAAAACCAGATTGCCATGGGCAAACAGGAGAACATGTTGCAGGTGGTGTAATTGTTACTGTAGTTGAACACGAATTATCTGAAGCATCTTGAATCGTTAATGTATATGAACCATTTGAGATTTCAAACATAGGTGAAGGCAAATTGGTCTTATCATAATGCTTAGTAACACCATAACTATTCCATCCACCACTTATTGCTGGTGCTTGCCAACTCGAATTAGGCCCTGATGTAACATCTAAGTCAAAAGAAAAGTGATCATCTGACGGATCCGTTGTTCCTCTATCATCACATACATAATTTGAAACTACAGCAGTTATTCCGCAATTTGGAGTACCTGTTTCTGTAGCAAATAAAGAATGGAAAGTTAACATTAAAATGCAAATGAAAATAGTCTTTTGTAATATTGCAATCATGATTAATAATTAATAAGGTTAATAAATGTTTCTTGTTCTAATGCATTATTATCCAGGCCTTATTCCTTACGGATTAAGGTAAAAGCAATATAATTTCAAATTATATTGCTTAGGAAAACTTAGTTATAGTGCAAGAACAAATTTAAAGCATAGGTTTATGCGTATATCTTAATACGTAAACAATGTTGTGAAAACAATGCCAGTTTTTTTTAAAAAAAAATAAATTATGGAACTCTTAATATTCGTGACAATCTTAATTATGAAATAAATAAAATATCTAAATTGTATCGTTCTAATAATTAAAAGATCTTTTTTTTTTGATTATGTAGTTATCTAATTAAAATTCTCTCTCTCTTAAATGTATTTTTAAATTTATAATTTAAAAGGTTATTCAAGTGTTCTAATTCTTTTGCATCTATTAATTTGAACACTACGAAACATATTTTTAGACGAATCTAAAAATATGTTTATATTTGCAATATGCTTTCATTTACTGAAGAAAATTATTTAAAGGCTATTTTTAAATTATCTGAAAAAACAGATGGTCCAATTAGTACAAATGCTATTGCACATGAAATGAATACTGCAGCAGCTTCAGTTACTGATATGGTAAAACGACTTGCCAAAAATGATTTCATTCTTTATGAAAGGTATAAAGGTGTTTTTCTTTCTAAACAAGGGGATATCATTGCTAGAAAACTCATACGTAAACATCGTTTGTGGGAAGTTTTTCTTTTTGATAAATTAAACTTCACTTGGGATGAAGTACATGATATCGCAGAACAACTAGAACATATCCAATCTGAAGAATTGGTTGATCGAATGGACAAATATTTGGGTTCTCCTAAGTTTGATCCACATGGAGATCCTATTCCAAATAAAAATGGACAATTTGCCATAAGAGAACAAGACCCTCTTTCTGAATTAGTTCTAAAAGACAAAGGAATTATTGTTGGAGTAAGAGAACATTCAAAAGCATTTTTACAATATTTAGAACAGTGTAATTTGGTATTAGGTACTCATGTCGCTGTTCTAGAAATTTTTGATTATGACGGCTCCATAAAAATTAAAATCAATCATAAAATAGAACAAATCATTACTCAAAAAGTAGCCAATAATTTATTTATTATAAAAGAAGAATAATCCAATTCTAATGAAAAAATTAATATCTATATCTTTCTTACTTCTCGCATTTAATTTCATTTATGCGAATGAAAAACCAAAAGTAGTTTGCACCGCTTCTATGATTTGGGATATTGCTCAAAATATTTTTGGTGACAAAGCCAATGTAGAATTAATTGTTCCCGTGGGAGGTGATCCTCATTTATATGAACCCACACCTAATGATGCTCAATTAGTGAATAGTGCAGATTTAGTTTTAAAAAATGGTTTAAGTTTTGAAGGCTGGTTGGGTAAATTAATTGAAAATTCTGGTACTAAAGCTGATGTTGTTCGAGTGACAGAAGGAGTAAAAACCATTAAGAGTTTGGTTTATGATAATGCCGAAGATCCCCACGCATGGATGGATTTGACCAACGGAATAGTTTATGCAAAAAATATCAGAGATGCTGCCAAAAAATTAATTCCAAAAGAAGCATCTTATTTTGATCAACAATATGTAAAATACGAAGGGAAGTTAAAGGACGCAGATGCATATGTTATTAAAAGAATTAATGAAATTCCTAAAGACAAAAGAGTTTTAATTACTTCGCATGATGCTTTTCAATATTATGGGGAAAAATACGGCATTGTTTTAGAATCAACTATGGGAACTTCTACAGATGCAGATGTTCAAACATCTGATATGAATGCTGTGTATAAAAAAATAAAAGATACGGGTGTCGCCGCTATTTTTATTGAAAGTACTGTGAATCCAAAATTAATTAAACAAATTGCTAAAGATCTTAATGTAAAAATTGGTGGAAAATTACATGCCGATTCTATTGGAGAAAAAGGAACACCTGGTGACACTTATATTACTATGTTGACAAACAACACGGATATTATTGTGGATGCTTTAAAAGGAACTTCAAACTCCAACACTGGTACGACAGAAACCAAAACAGATTCTACTCCAAAAGATTCTGGTTTTAATATGATATATGGGCTATTAGGTCTTATTATATTATTAGGTATTTTATTTATGTTCATTCGTAAGAAAAATAGCTAAATGCAGTCAGCAATTGAAATATCTGACTTACATGTTTCTTATGATGAAAAGGTCGTACTGTCAGATGTGAACCTCAATATTGAATCTGGAAAAATTACAGGCATTGTTGGTCCTAATGGATCTGGTAAATCTACTTTGTTTAAATCGATTCTTGGTTTATTAGAACCCAACAAAGGCTCAATCAATTTCCAAGGCAAGGAAGTAGAAGATGTGAGAACATTAATGGCATATGTTCCTCAAAAAGATGGCGTAAATTGGGACTTCCCTGCCACGGTTTATGATGTTGCATTAATGGGAAGATATCCGCACAAAAGTATATTTCAAGGAATAGGAAAAAAAGATAAAGAGATTACTTTATCTGCTTTAAAAGATGTTGGGATGACTGATTTTAAAGATCGCCAAATTGGTGAATTATCTGGTGGTCAACAACAACGTGTATTTATTGCTAGAGTGTTAAGTCAACAAGCTGAAATCCTATTATTAGATGAACCTTTTGTAGGCGTAGATATTAAAACGGAAGAAAAAATAATAGAAATTTTAAAACAGTTAGCCAACGAAGGAAAAACGATTTTAGTTATACATCATGACCTTTCTAAAGTAAGAGATTATTTTGACAATATTGTTTTAATTAATAATGGAATTATTGCTGCTGGTGATGTGAATTCTACTTTTACAAAAGAAAATGTAAATCTTGCCTACGGAGGTACGCTACCTGTTTTTTAATATCTAGGGATATTCAGTAGTATTTTAACTATTTGAAAACCAATAAAATATCGTATTTT
>JAHDFV010000168.1 GCA_020627985.1 Saprospiraceae bacterium | reverse complement strand
GTAAAAAGGCTATGGCAAAAAGGATTGAAATTTTCCTAGTATTCATAGAATTTAAGTTTATGTTTCTATAATACTTTCAATTTTATTGCCAAAAAAAAGATTTTATTATTTTTTATTTATAAACGATTGGTTTACATATCATTAAATTATTTTATATGAAAATACATAATCTTAAGTAAGATGTATTAATAGTTGAAATTCAGTGCTAACAAAGTTTGTTAATTTGATTATGATAAATTTATAAATACATTTATTTTTTAAAATTAATTAATCCATAAAAATGGAATCTTTATAGTTAATGATTTTGCAGACTGCTTGTTTTTTATGTCCTTTGTAGCCGAATGAAACTCACGGGTTCAACTAAGCAAATATTATCACTTTCTGTCCCAATCATGATTGGAAGTGCAGCACAACAAATTATCACTTTAAGTGATAGTGTATTCTTATTCCCTAAAGGAGAAGATGATTTTGCTGCGATAGGTTTTGCAGGTGTCTTTTATTTGATCATTGCTGCAATAGGATATGGTTTCTCTAAAGGGGGACAAATTATGATTGCTCGAAGAGATGGAGAAGGAAACGATTCCAATATTGGAGCTAATTTTCAGGCAATGATGATATTTGAATTCATCTTATCGATTATTCTTTTTGCTTTTATTTGGTTCATTTGTCCTATTATTTTTAGAATCGCCCTAGAATCCGATATCATATACGATAAAAGTCTAGAATATTTAAAATATCGCTCTTTTGGTATCTTCTTTAGTTATGTAGGCATGTGTTTCATTGCCCTCTATACTGGGATTGCCCGCCCTGGCTTTATTATGGTAGATACTATCATTTTAGGCGTATTGAATATCATACTTAACTATGGACTGATAAATGGTTTATGGGGATTACCAGACATGGGGATTGCGGGTGCAGGACTGGCAAGTACGATTTCTGAAATTGTAGCTTTTATTATCTTTTTGTTGTATATGCTTTGGGATAAAGAGATACGAAAATATGAATTAACCCAAAAATTTAAAATAAACGTTGAACTCATAAAAACTCAATTTTCTGTTGCCTTGCCTATTGTAGTTCAATCTGTTTTAGGATTAGGGAGTTGGTTCATCTTTTTTGCCATTATTGATAATCTAGGAGAACGAGAATTAGCAAAAGCCAATCTTGTTCGAGTTGTCTATATGGTTTTATCTATTCCCGTTTGGGGTTTTTGTTCTGGTATTAATACCATAACGAGTAATTGTATTGGTCAAAAGCGATATGACTTATTAATGCCTGTTACATTAAAAACTTCTATTTTAACCTTAGCGATCATTTATATCATGATGTTCCCAATTTTAATGGCACCAGAATATCTATTGACTTTTATTTTTAGATATGGGAACGATGCTGATTTAAGCATTATAGGAGAGAGCGTTCCTATTTTATATACATTAATTGGTGTTTTAACCACATTTGGAGTTGGCGCCATTTATTTCAATGCTTTATCAGGTACAGGCGCTACTTTAGATGGATTAAAGATTCAGATCGTTTGCATAATTTTCTACTTAATCTACACGTATTCCATTGTAAATTATTTTGGGAAAGGACAAGTTTGGGCTTGGTCCGGTGAAATGTTGTATTGGTTAATCATGTTTTTTGCAACATATTGGTATTTGAAATCCAATAGATGGAAAAAAGTAATCGTCTGATTTATACTTTCTCGTGTTAAATTCATACTAAAAAAACCTCCAAATCAGCATTAGACGATATACATTCGTAAATTGAAGATGTCTATTTTATCACATAAAGACTCGTAATGAAACTTTTTAATTTTTTACTATTATTCACAACTATTTTAATTCTTCAAACACCTTTATTAGCTAAGCAAGTAGTGGTGAATGGAACTATAGAAAATGTAGTTGGAAAAGAAATCATATTTATTGAATATGGGATGCCTTTTAACTTTGAACCCAATAATAAAGTTAAAATAAATGATGATGGTACATTTACAGCAAATTTAGAAATTGCTGAAGACCAGTATTTTTATATTTCTTACATGCGTCAAAATGTACTTTTATTTCTAAGTCCGAATAAAGAAATTTCTTTAAAATTTGAAGGAAAGAAATTACCGCAGACTTTAGAATTTAGTGGAGATTTATCTGACATAAATACTCACTTGCTAAAACGTCAAGGAATGGAAAAATCTATTCCAGGTCGGATAAAAGGAATGTATGCGAAAGATTGGACAACCTACAAGGAATACATTGATGAAATTAAAAAGAATGGGCAAAGCCATTTGGATGAATTCAAGAATGGTAAAAAAATTAAAAAAGGAACTTTAGCAACATTTGTAAAATTAGAGCAAGCAAATATTGATGGAATTTGGGGAACATATTATACTCAATATCCTTCACATCATGCACATTATGCAAAAAAGAATCCAGCTGAAATTTGGCCTTTAATAGATTTAGCTAAAGCTGAAATTTTAGTAAAGGATGATGAATCTTTATTGGCTTCTAAATCATATAGAGATTTCTTAAATCAATTTTTATTTTCTCATTGTGATCTAGATTTTGCAACTGCTGGAGAAAAAATTACGAGTAGAGCTCAATTTGTTTCAAAAGTATATTTTAAAATAGATGATAAAATTGAATATCCTTGGTTACAAGATTACTTGAGAGCAAGATCCATATATGAGCAAGTAGATAAATATGGTTTATCTGAAATGTTGAAACCAGTCGAAGATTTTAGAACGAGATCTAAAATTCAAGAGAATTATAAAACAGCTATTGATAAAGCTTGGAATAAATGGGAATCAACCATGCCTGGAGCACAGGCTCCTGATATTGTTGGAAAAGATATTGATGGGAATGAAATTAAATTAAGTGATTTTAAAGGGAAATGGGTTTATGTTGATGTTTGGGCTACTTGGTGCGGACCTTGTAGAAAAGAGATTCCTCATTTAAAGAAAGCGGAAGAAGCACTGCATGGTAAAGATGTAGTTTTCCTTTCTGTTTCAACAGATGATGGATTCTCAAAATGGAAAGATTTTGTCATTAAAAATGAATTAGGTGGAGTACAAATAAATATACCTGGTGGTTGGAGTTCTAAAATATGTAAGGATTATAATATTTCTTCTATCCCTAGATTTATGCTTATAGATAAAGAAGGAAAAATTGTAAATGTACAAACGATTAGACCCTCGCAAGGTATTACAGCTTTGTTACAAAAGAAATTAATGGAGAATTAAAATACTTATATTTGAATAAAAAAAAATCCCCTTGAAATTATTCAAAGGGATTTTTTAATTAATTCTTTTTTTGTAAAAATTCTTTTTATTCTTCAATACTTACATCCTTATACTTACTAAATATAAACATCCCTACTACGCAAAAAACTAAAGCAGCAACCGCGGTTGCTCTCACACCCATAGGATTATTTAAACTTTTTCCTAGTAGTAATAAAGAAGGGAAAATTAAATTGGCAAAAGAAATCCCAATTTTCATCATAAAAGTTCGAATAGCATAAAATATTCCTGCTTGGTTAATTCCAGTTTCTTTTTCATTTTTATAAATTAAATCTGCAATAATAGCATTCGGTAGAATTCCAAATGAAGCAATTGGAAAGGCAGTTAAGACTGCTGCAAAATAAAATAGAGTATCAATGGGTAAAGGAATTAAATCTATAAATCCAGTAATTCCAAATACTACAATATAACAACTGAACGCAATTAGTGTAATTGTTTTCTTACCAAACTTCTTTACTAATAGATTAATTGGAATATAAAATAAAAGACTACAGAGTAAAGCGATGCCTAAAAATAAAGAAGAATCAGCTTCATTTTTTTGCATTAAAATAGATATATAATAAGCAATACCCATTTGAATAAAAGTGGCAGATAACCAATATGTCAAATCAGATAATACAAATATTCTTAAATTTTTATTAGAAGAAATTAAGTGTATAAAAGAACCAATTCCACTAATTCTATATGGACTTTCATCAGACTGTTTGGCATATTTATTTTCCTTTAAAAATAACACTGGAATCATCATACATATAAAAGCAAAACAAGAATAAGCTCCTATAATCATCTGGAAAGAATCTAGAAATGAATGGCCATTTTCAGCTAACATTCCATTGAAAATAAATACAGAAAAACCAATGGCAAAACCTAAAATCCATGTGAAAGAAATAATCGAACTAATTTTCATTCGATCATCTGGATGATGCCCTAATTCTGCAATTAAAGCATTGTAAGGGATCAAATACATTGTAAATGAAATGTAATATAAAATGGATACAATGACTAATATTAGAACATTTATATTCGATGAATATTCAAGGAAAGGATAAAATAATAAAAATGAAAAAAGGGCAAAGGGTAGGGCAGCTATGGCCATTAATTTTTTCCGTTTACCTATTCCTGATATTTTATTTTTATCGCTTAAGTTGGCAATCCACGGATCCGTAAAAGCATCTAACAATCTTCCAGCTAAGGTTAATAATCCTACAATGGTAAGAATTCCCAAAATAGATCCTTGATGAAAAAATGCAGGAAAACGATCAATACCATCTTCAGCGGGCATATAAAAATAAACCATTAATGAGCCTGCACCAAAGCTAGCTAATGACCAACCCAATTGACCAATGGCATAAATGATAATTTGTGATAAAGGAGGACGAGGCTGCGACATAGAATTTTATCCTTTTCTCGTAATTTCTAAAAATTCAGATTCTAAGGAGCGTTTTCTTTCTATGAGTCGAGTAAGGGTAATACCTTTATCAAATGCGATTCGATTCATCTCAGCTGCACTAATTCCATCCTCTGGCAAAGTGACAATGATGTAATCTTTCTTGTTTTCAACATCTTTTATTTGAGGAATATCTCCTAAGATTGATTTTAATTGATCCAAATCATGACTACCAATTTCGATTAATTTATCAGCGGTAAGAATTTGTCCAACGGTGCCTGATGCCAAAAGTTTACCTTTTTTCAAAATAGCCACATGGCTACATATTTTTTCCACTTCATCTAAAATATGGCTTGCCATAATAATGGTTTTCCCTCTTTGAGCTACTTTAAGTAGAGTTTCTCTCACTTCAGCAATTCCTTCAGGATCCAAACCATTAGTGGGTTCATCAAATATCATGACTTCAGGATCACCTACCATTGCTCCAGCAATGGCTAATCGTTGCTTCATTCCTAAAGAAAAGGTTCTAAATTTCGAATGACTTCTTTCATTCAAATTCACCAATTCTAATAATTCATCAATATTCGGATTCGCATCTTTTTTAATGTGTGCAACAACTTCTAGGTTTTTCTTTGCTGACATGTAAGGATAAAAATTAGGCGTTTCTAATAAACATCCAATTTGCATGTTCGGTTTATTCCCTAATTTACCATCAAACCATTCATAAGAGCCTTCATTAGCATGTGTGATGCCTAAAACTATACCTAAAGTAGTCGTTTTGCCACTTCCATTAGGACCCAACATTCCATAAATATTGCCTTTTTCTACCTCCAATGATAAATTATTTACAGCAGTAAGGCTCCCATATTTTTTAGTGATATTTCGAATGCTAAGTATAGACAACGTGCAAAGATTTTGGTTGAGGCTAAAAATAGAAAAATCCTCATTCACTTTATGTAAATGAGGATTTTTTATTTTAGAATGGTCAGATTTTAATTATCTGAAACAGGCACAACTTTTCGTTGATTGCCATTCTTATATTTTTTCTGATACATTTCCCAAGGTGTCTTTTTATAATGTCCTGCTCCAAAATATGTCATGATAGGTTCAAATTTTTCAGGAGGCAAAAAACCAGGGATAGGTTGTATGATATTTAAATTTTCATCAAGGAATACAACAGTCGGGTAACCCATTCGTCCTCTCATTAGCCAAGCCGCTAATTCATGATAACCTCTTTTACCACTTTTGATAAACTTGTATTCTTTATCATTAAATTGAATGGTTTCTTTAGCCTCACCATTCATTTTAACAGAATAGAAGTTCTTATTTAGATATTTAGCAATAACTGGATCGTTAAAGGTAACCTTATCCATTTTCTTGCACCATCCACACCAATCTGTATAAATATCTACAAATATCTTCTTCTTTTCTACTTTAGATTTAATCATTGCTTCCTCCCAAGTCATCCAATTTACTTTAGATTGAGCATTGATATCTGTTTGATAGAAAAAACTAAAAAATCCGATTAGGAAATAAGTAAAATATGATAAGATTTGTTTTCGCATCCTCTAAGTAGATTGATCTAATTTCGAGTTAATAGTATATTTTAATTCAAGATAGGGTTTATGAATGTGTCTTGAAATACAGTTAACTAAGTTTTAGAAAAGATTAACCTTTTCATTAATGTCTTTTACTTGGTACTTTTAAGATATTCTTGGAAGCCCATTTCTTTATACTTCTCTAACTTGATATATTTAAGAATAGAAAGCATATCCGGAGCATCTCTATAACCTGGTATAATCGTTATGCGATTAACATCCTCATCCATTGCTACACAGGATGGATAGCTCATCTTGTTATTTAAAAGTGCAACGGCTAATTCATGTACGCCTCTTCTTCCTGCTTGTACAAACTTGAAGGTATGGTCATTATAAATGACTTCTCTTTTCATTTCAGCATCCAATTTAACAGGATAAAAATGTTCATTCATGTAATTAGATACATCAGGATGCTCAAAAGTGGCTTTATCCATTTTTTTGCACCATCCACACCAATCAGTGTAAACATCGATAAACATCTTTTTAGGTACTTTCTTATTCAATTCAATTGCTTCTTCCCAAGTGTACCATTTTACATTTTTCTCAAAAACAGCGCTTGTATTTACCTTTTCTACATTAGGGCTAATAAAGCCATAAGAAAAGAAAAGTAGGGTAATAACCGAAAAGGAAAATAAGAAAGACCTCATATTTGTTAATATTGAATGAAGAGAATAGCCTCTAACAAACTTACGAGAATAGAAGTCTTTAGTTTTGAATTTAACATTATTTAACGGCTTCAACCTCAGGAGGTGTGTTATCTGCTTTTATCAGTTTAGCTGCCAAATTCCGTGCCTCTCTTTTTGGATTCTTTAACCAAGCTTGTGAAGGTGTTTGGAAAATTAGATAACCTGCTTCCTTTAACTTCTTATAAATATCCGCCTCGTATTCATAAGCAACTGTAGGATGATTCCGATCTAATCCATCACCAATAATTAGCGGAACAGGTTGTTTGTAATCAAAAGGAATAATGGTTAAAGCTGAAGTCCCAATTTCCGATAAAGGAGATAATATTTTAATTCGATCTGTTTCAAAATAGGGATCTAATTCTTTTTTAACTTGGACCATGAAATTATATTTCTCCCTTTCATCTTTTTTAATTTCAGGCCATTGCAAATCATGTAAGAATTCTATCCTTTTATCATTGTTTAATGTAGGAGAAATGGATGCGTATTTTAAGAATTGTAAAATTGGATGAGCCATTTTAATATTATGATCCAATTGTTGATCAATATAATTTTGAGGAATTGAACTGCAAACTATTATTTTGCTTCTAGAATGGCTCAATATTCTATTCAGTAAAGTAAGGCTTTGATGGCTTCCTAATGCATTGAGATGGGAAGTCATATCACCTTTTAAATTTGTCGTGGCAAATGTAACAGACCAAATCAATGCGTCAAAATTTTCATGAATTTCATTAACCTGTAAAACTTTTAATCCTACTTCTTCTAATTGGATTATTTTATCACTATATAAATTTCTTTTTTGTTTTAATTTGATAAGTAATGAATTAATATAATTTCTTTGAGAAATAGTACTAGCAACTACTGCTGTTTTGGGTAATTCTCCTTTTAGATTTGTTGGGACATCATAAAGGATTCTTATTATTTCTTCTGCTTCAATTTTATTATATGAATATTCTTCGTTGTATTTTCCTTCTGTAGTAAAAATACGAATAGCATCTTTATGGTATGGCTTTTGAAAATAATTAATATTCTTTATTCCATTCTGATAAATACTTTTATTCAAATAATCAAGAGCCGTTTGTTCATGTTGATTATGGTTATAATATAATGAATGAGGTGGATTACCTTTTTCAATCATTAAACTTAAAATTGATTTCTGTTCTTCTCCTAATAAATTTAATTTTCGATCA
>JAHDFV010000167.1 GCA_020627985.1 Saprospiraceae bacterium | reverse complement strand
CACTTGCTGAAGAAACAGTTTTAGCATATTTATAAAGAATACCATGTTGCTCTTTCAAACTTGGCATATTCCAGTTTTCTTTTCTTGATTTAATTTCCTCTTCTGTTATCTTTAAATCGATCTTATTTTTATCAGCATCAATGGTTATTATATCACCATTTTTTATAATAGCAATATTCCCGCCAACTTGAGCTTCTGGAGTAATGTGTCCTACAACAAAGCCATGTGTTCCTCCAGAGAAACGTCCATCAGTGATGAGTGCTACATCATTTCCTAATCCAGCGCCCATAATTAGAGAAGTGGGTTTTAGCATTTCTGGCATTCCTGGTGCTCCTTTAGGTCCACTGTATCGAATGACGATAACATTTCCCTTTTCTATTTCTTTTTGTTGAATGGCTAAATTGGCATCTTCTTCACTATCAAAAACTTTTGCTGTTCCTGTAAAAACCAAGCCTTCTTTACCTGTGATTTTCGCCACTGATCCTTCTTGAGCTAGATTGCCATAAAGAATTTGTAAATGCCCAGTTTCTTTTAGAGGTTGATCAAAAGAATGGATTACTTTCTGACCTTCTTTTAGTGAAGGAATTTCCGCTAGATTTCCTGCCATTGTTTTTCCTGTAACCGTCATACAATCGCCATGAAGCATTCCTTTTTCTAATAATAATTTCATGACGGCCGCAACACCACCTACATCATGTAAATCCTCCATAAGAAATTTACCACTAGGTTTTAAATCTGCCAAAAAAGGAGTTTTATCACTAATGCGTTGGAAATCATCAATCGTAATATCTACATCTACAGATTTAGCTACAGCAATCATATGTAGCACAGCATTCGTAGAACCGCCTAAAACCGTAATGACTGTTATTGCATTTTCAAATGCTTTTTTAGTCATGATATCTCTAGGCTTAATATCCTGTTCTAACAGATGTAAAATGGCTTTGCCTATTTTATCACAATCACTTTGTTTCTCACTACTGGTTGCTGGATTTGAGGAAGAATAGGGTAGACCCATGCCTAAAGCTTCAATAGCAGATGCCATTGTATTTGCAGTATACATACCACCACAAGCACCAGGTCCAGGGCAAGAATTTTGAATAATTGCTTTAAATTCTGCTTGGTCAATTGTTCCAGCTACTTTTTGCCCCAAGGCTTCAAAGGAAGAAACAATATCTAATTTTTTACCAGCATGACAACCCGGACTAATAGTCCCACCATATAAAACAATACCTGGTCTGTTTAATCGACCCAGTGCCATTAAAGCACCTGGCATATTTTTATCACATCCGACTACTGTTACTAATGCATCATACCATTGTGCAGAAGCAACTGTTTCAATAGAATCAGCAATAATATCTCTACTGGGTAAAGAAAAACGCATCCCTGAAGTACCCATTGAAATTCCATCACTCACACCAATAGTATGATAAATTAAACCAATAAGATCTTCTTTTTGAATGCTAGTTTTTACTTCTTTTGCTAAATCATTCAAATGCATATTACAGGGATTACCTTCCCAGCCTGTACTTACAATTCCGATTTGCGGCTTTTTAAGATCTTCTGTCGTTAATCCAATGGCATGCAACATAGCTTGAGCAGCAGGTCTGCTATCATCACTGGTTACATTTTTACTGTATTTGTTTAATTCTTTCATCTGAATAAATAAAAAAGCCGAACTCAATGAGAACGGCTTTTGTAAAATTATTTTAAATACAATTCCATCCTCAGGTGATTGTGTAAATCACCACAATAATTATAGAAATAATTTGAATTGAAATTGTGTTATACATTTATCAATATTAATTGTTATCCAATATATAAACTATTTTATGAAATATTCTATTTAAAGATTGAATAATGATCTTATTTATTCATTATTGCTCAAATTGGATTATTAGATTTAAAAAATTAGACAATTTTCTTTCATTGTAAAGTATTAATTGTTATAGATTTATGAATTTAAATTGGTAGATAAAAGGAAAGGATTTTCTTCATTTAGTTATTGGTGAAAATGTTGATATAGAATGCGTTTGTCTTCGTATCTTTGTGTCCTTAGAAAGATAGAAAAATGTTGAAAACAAAAATAAAGGCTTCCCGCATTACGAATTTAACGGATGCTCGTTATTTTTCTGCCTGGGATGTAGAATATATAGGATTTAATTTAGAAGAGGGAAATGATAGTTATATAAAACCTCATCTTGTTGTTGCCATGAAAGAATGGTTAGAAGGACCAAAATTTATTGGAGAATTAGGCTCGTTTCCAGATGTGGAAGAAGTAAAAGAATTGGTTGAAAAAATTAAGTTAGATGGCATTCAAGTCGGTACTTTTTGTGAACCCAATCTAATTCGTCAAATTCATACGTTGGGTATTCCAATTATTAAAGAAATTGTTTGGTCTGAAAATTCTGATTGGGACGATATTTTTAATGAATATGATTTAATTGGTCATAGCGTAGAATGTTTTATTATTGATTTTAGTCATAATAATTTTCAAATGAAAGATGTGAATGGTTTCAATGAAAATGTAAAACAATTATGTGCAAACCAATCTACTTTTATAGATATAGAAATTCCATCTCAGGAAATCAATTCTTTTTTAGAAAATGTAAATCCTAAAGGACTTGCGATAAAAGGAGGAGATGAAGAAAAAGTAGGTTATAAGTCTTTTGATGAAGTAGATAAAATTTTTGAAGCATTAGAAATTTTTGAATAATTCTTTCGAATGAAATTTGAAGTAAAAATTAAAATTAATAAATCTGCAAAAGAAGTTTATTCTGCATTAACTTCTACCTCCTTGATGACGAAATGGGAAAGTAATTTTTCTGCATTTAATCCGATAAAAGGAACGAAAAGAAAAATAGGCAGTACAGCATTTCGAATTTATAAAGAAGGAGATGGTTCGACAACTAAAATCAAAGAAGAAATTACAGAAAAACAAACGAATAAAATATTTGCTTATCAATTAACGCAAGATAATTTTATGAGTTATGTTTTTACGAAGTTAGTAGATAAAGGAGATTCTGTTTTATTGATTGAAAAAACAGAGATACAGTTTAGACCTGCAATTTTAGGTTTCTTTGGAATTTTTATGAAGGGCTCTATGCGAAAAAGAAGAGAAGAAGATTTAAATCGATTTAAAAATTTAGTAGAGCAATTATGATTTTTGAAAAAGAATTAATAATTCATTCCGATGTTGAAACGGTCTTTAATTATTTTGTAGATACCACCTATTTAAAAGATTGGGTTGGAGGTTTAGTATCGATCAAAATAACCAAAGGAGATGAGCCTGAAGTAGGAGCAGAATCGGAACAAGTTATTCGGCAAAATGGCAAGTCATTAAAATTCAAACAAAGAATTACTCAGTTTGAATCGAATGAAATATTTGCAGCTGAAATGTTTGGAAAAGAAATGGATATTACCTTAACATATCTTTTTCAAGAAATAGATGAAGGAACATTAATTCAAGTAAAACAAGATGTCAAATTGAAATCTTTTTTATTTAAATCGATGAAAAAAATTGTATTTGCATTGATGCAAAACTCATTAGAAGAAGATTTTATTCGATTAAAAGATAATATTGAAAATGCAGAAAGGTAAATTATTTTTAATACCTATTTCTTTAGGTGATGATTCGAATCATACACTACCTCAATATGTCATTGATCAAATACATGCATTGGATACTTTTATTGTAGAAAGAACAAGAACAGCACGTCGATTTATAAGTTCTACAAAACCTTCTAAAAATATTCAAGATTTAATTTTTCATGAATTAGATAAAAGAGATCCTAGAAATGGAATAAAAGAATTTATGAAGGATATTCACCAAGGAAAAAATATCGGATTAATGTCTGAAGCAGGTTGTCCTGGTATTGCTGACCCTGGTGCTTTTATTGTAGAATATGCACATGAAAATAATATTGACGTAGTTCCAATGGTAGGGCCATCCTCAATTTTATTGGCTTTAATTGCATCAGGAATGAATGGACAAAATTTTTCATTTAATGGATATTTACCCGTTAAAACTCCTGATCGAATAAAAGCGTTAAAACGTTTAGAACAAATCTCTGCTAAAAATAGATCGACTCAAATATTTATGGAAACACCCTATAGAAATATGTCGATGATAAAAGATGTTCTGACTCATTTATCTCCTCAAACTAAATTTTGCATTGCTGCAGATATTACCTTAGATACAGAATATATAAAAACATTAAGTGTATCAGATTGGAAAAAAGAAAACCTAGAAGATTTACATAAAAGACCTGCTGTTTTTGTGATTCAAAGTCGTTAAAAATCTCCTAGGTCATCAATTAATTATCAAAGGAATTCTTCTCTAAATTTCCCTATACTTTCTTGGATTTGCCCTAAATAGTCTCCCGTTATTTTTCCATCTTCTATATTTTTCTGGAAAGAGGGTAGACTAAATGATGCTGCAATTTTTGCTCCTTGATAGGGTAGTGTATGAATTAAATATTTAAGGTGATTCGATCCACCCGTTTGACCAGGAGATGTACTCATTAGAAATACAGGTTTATGATCAAAAACTTTTTCCCCTCTTCTACTTAACCAGTCAAGAATGTTTTTAAAAAAGGCCGGAGTACCACCATTATGTTCTGGAGAAGAAATAATAAAACCATCATGTTCTTTTATTAAAGACATTAATTCCATTATTTTTTCTGGAGTTTGATCTGGATCCATATTGATAGAGTACATCGGAATATCCCAATTTCGGATATCTAAAATTTTTACTTCAAAATCATTCATTAAAGTAGCTGTGAATTCAAGCAACTGGTAATTTATAGAATTAGCATGGTTACTCCCTGCAAAGGCAAGAATTTTTTTCATAAATAATAATTTTTATCAATTAGTAAATTATAATTAAATCAAATGAGATAGAAAACAATTCGTTTATTTTAGATTCATATAATTATTTCGAATAATTTTATTTACGAAGTGATTTAAAAACTAATGTTAAAATGATTTGTAAATGCTTGGAGAACAAGATGAAGCTCTTTTTGAGATTCATAGCCGTAGCTATGGATCGATAAAAAGCTGATACCGATAGCTATCGGTATTGTTTTTCAATGGCTTGCAAAGAAATTAACATTATGTTCTTAAATCACTTCTACATTAAAAAAAATTCATAATAATCTTTAATGCTTAAGAGATTTTCATCGGAACTTCCATCAATAAAATTCGACTATCTTTATTGGCTTTGATTTCAAATTCATCAACGTTCCAAATTCCGAAGCCATCTCTTTTTTCAAGCGCTTGTCCCGAAATTTCTGCTGTTCCTTCGATAACAAATGCATAGACACCGTTACCTACTTTATTTATTTTATAATTAAATCCTACCTCCTTATCAAAATCACCTAAATGAAACCAAGCATCTTGATGAATCCAAACGCCTTGATCTTCTTTGTTTGGAGAAAGGATTTGATAAAATTCATTCTTTTTTTGAATATCTTTTATTGAAACCTGATCGTATCTAGGCGTTACATTTTTATTTTTAGGGAACAACCAAATCTGTAATAATTTAACATGTTGATCTGCATTTGCATTGAATTCACTATGTTGAATCCCAGTACCCGCACTCATTGCTTGTACGTCTCCATATTGAACAACAGCACCATTGCCCAGACTATCTTTATGTTCCAAGGCTCCTTCTAATGGAATAGAAATGATTTCCATATTATCATGGGGATGTGTTCCAAATCCTCTTGATGGAGCGATTTTATCATCATTCAATACCCTTAAAACTCCAAAGTTCATCCGATCTGGATTGTAGTAATTGGCAAAACTAAAAGTATGATTGACTTCTAACCATCCATGATCAGCAGAGCCTCTTGTGTTGGCTTTATGAAGTACAGTATTCATGGTGTTCATATTTTTATGGTTTGGTAAATGATTAAAACCAACTTGATTCATCAATTTATCATAGGTAGATGGAGTAGCATTACCTTTTGCCTTTATGGCTAAAGGAAGAATACTTCCGGCTAAACCCGTTATAATTGATTTCTTTATAAACTTTTTTCTGTCCATGATTCATAAATTAAGATTGGAATTAATAAATTTCTAATACAAAGATGAGATTTAAATATAAGAGAAAAAATAAGATAGATTAACAAATGAAGTTAAAGTAGATTAACTCATGTGGTTAACCTAAAATTAAATTCAAAGTCGTTAAAATTCTGTTAGGTTTTAAAGATATATGTTAGATTTTAGCATCAAATTTGCGTTACAACTGGAAAGCCATTATTTTTGGGCAAATGGAGAAACAGAAAACTGTTTCATAATTCTTCGAAATAAAATTAGAACATGCAAGATACACTAGCCTTCGCCAAAGAGCGATTAGATAAAAGAGGATTTTTAGATTTAGATGTTGATCCAACATTAGATTTAGTGGAAGAAATCCAGCGCTTGAAAAAAGAACGAAATATGATCATTCTTGCGCATTATTATCAGGAAAGTGAAATACAAGATTTAGCTGACTTTGTGGGTGATAGTTTACAATTGGCACAAATGGCTGCGACAACTGATGCAGATATTATTGTATTTGCTGGGGTACACTTTATGGCAGAAACCGCTAAGATTTTAAATCCAAGTAAAAAAGTTTTACTTCCTGATTTAAAAGCAGGTTGTTCATTAGCAGAATCATGTCCTGCTCCTTTATTTAAAAAATATAAGGAACAACATCCTGATCATGTTGTAGTGAGTTACATCAATTGTACAGCAGCACTTAAGACTTTGACTGATATTGTTTGTACATCTAGTAATGCGAAATATGTTATCAATAGCATTCCAGAAGATACCCCTATAATTTTTGCGCCAGATAAAAATTTAGGTGCTTATCTTCAAAAAGAAACAGGTAGAGAAAACATGTTACTTTGGAATGGTACCTGTATGGTGCATGAAATCTTTTCTCATGAAAAGATTGTGAAATTGAAATTAAGACATCCTGATGCAAAATTTATTGCTCATCCTGAATGTGAACCACATTTATTAGAAATTGCGGATTATATAGGATCTACAAGTGGTTTATTAAAATTCACACAAACAGATGATGCTAAAGAATTTATTGTGGCAACAGAGGCAGGTATTTTACACCAAATGCAATTAAAGTCACCAGATAAAACGTTTATTCCTGCACCTCCTGATAATATGTGTGCATGTAATGACTGTCCTCATATGAAGTTAAATACTTTGGAAAAACTTTATTTATGTATGGAACATGAGTTACCAGAAATACATATAGATCCAGCAATTATTGAAAGAGCAAAGCTGCCTATTGATAGAATGATGGAAATATCTAAGAAAGCAGGATTATAAGTAATTTATTGGATAGCTGATAATCAGCCCCTTAAGTGATTTATTCCCTTAAGGGGCTTTGTATTTGCATTTCCTTAACAAATGTTGCCGTACTATTAACAGCGTAAAGCCTTCTTTAGCATTAAATTTGTAGTCAAGTATTGTGTTTAAATGTTTTACGACATATTAAATATGTAAAAAATGTTTAATTTTGCATTCTTATTATTTTAAATAATATTCAAATAACTAAATTCATATTTTAAAAATGGAAAAGTCGAATCAAGTTCAAATTGGATTACTTGCAGTAATCATTCTTTTATTAGGTTATATCGCTTATACTAATTTTGGTGGATCATCAGAAACTTCTTCTGATAGAGATGCAGCTAGAAAAAGTTTAACTGCGAATAATGCAGTAACTAATCCTGCTAATGCAGCAGCGAAACCAGCGGAGCCAGCAAAACCAGTTGGTCCTCTTACATCAATCAAATTCGAAGAAGAATTATTTGATTTTGGAAATTTAACTGCTGGTGAAAAAGCAAGTCATATTTTCAAATTCAAAAATACAGGTAAAGAGCCTTTAGTAATCTCTAATGCAAAAGGAAGTTGTGGATGTACTGTTCCTAATTGGCCAAAAGAACCAATCGCACCTGGTAAGTCAGGAGAGATTGAAGTTACTTTTGATTCTAAAGGTAAAAAAGGTAAGCAGACTAAAAACGTAACCATTACAGCGAATACAGATCCTGCTAATACGATTGTAAAGATTACTTCAGAAGTTGCTGAAGATCCTAATGCACCGAAGCCAGCGAATAAAGCTACTTCTGCGCCAGCAATTACTC
>JAHDFV010000166.1 GCA_020627985.1 Saprospiraceae bacterium | reverse complement strand
ACTTTACCTTCTTCGATCTCGAAATCATTAAGGGTAGAAGAATCTAATTTATTTTTTACTAATTTATAAATAGAAGTAACATTATCTTTTGGTAAATCTACATTGGTATTATTAGCGAAAACCATAGAAGAAAAAGAAATTAAAACTGACACAATTAAGAACTTAACATTTTTCATAATAAAATTTATTTAAGGATTAATAAAATTGTTTTTAATTAAATGACATGATATTGAAACGGAAAAAGATTAATAAAAGTTACTGCTCAAATACTCATTTTCCACGCCTCTTTGAAATTACACTACGAATGCTTGGATTTACTAGATATAAAATTAAGATCTATTTTAAAAAGCAATCGAATTAAAATATTTCTTATTTTATTCATAATAAATGATGAAATATTTTCTGAATTTCAGTATATAATAATATATGAATCGTTTACTTCATTTGAAGTATTCTCGCATTTAAATACTATATTATTATACTATTTAATATTAAATTAGATTTGAACTTTTTCATACCTGTACATTTAAATATTAATATTTACTATACAGACACTATGACGTTTTAAAGGCTGCAAGAAGTTACAGCATTATCATTTTATTAACGATTAGTAAGACGAATGGATAAATAAATCGGATGAATGGAATTATTAATCTGATAAAGACTCTAATTCCATTTTTATTTGTTTCCTATATGTAGTTTTTTTACGTAAAGCCTTTCGATATGCTTTAATAGCTAATGAAGAGTTATAGTTTTCTTCTCTTTGATATAAATAGTGATGGCATCTTGCTAAAAAAAAATAATGATCCCCATCTTCGGGTTCTTTTTCTAAAATTCTATCCCACAGTTCTAAGCCTACTTTTAATTTATCTGTATTATTCCAAGCATAGCTACAGTGAATTGCCGTTTCTTTAAAATGGTGATATAAGTGAGGTTGATTTAAAAAGTAATCTTCAAACAAGTAAAAATCTTTCACATATTTTTTATATAAGAATACTTGGTGAGGAGCTTGGAAAAATTTTACTCTTTCTCTCCAAGTTCTTAATTCGATACCATAAACCATCTTATTTAAAAAATCTTCAATATCTAATCGAGTCGTTAAATCAGGATGAAATTCTTTGGCTAAAATACATTCTGGCATTAAATAGTCATGAAGCAACATAGCATCATTACTCATCGTAATGGCAAGTCTTACTTGGGGTGCTTGAGGAGAAACCCAAAGTCTTCTTAAATTTTCTATAGCTTGTGTAGAAAGATTCATAGAGCAAACATAAATAAAAAAAGGTTGTCAAATGAATAGACAACCTTTTTCTGTTATTTACATCCCATATCTGTTCTGGACGTAATATCATTATTGGGAAAACATAATCCAGAAGCTACATCTTTAGGAGTAAAGCGATCCATATTGGGATCATCTAATGCATTTTCAATAAAGTCTGTTAAAGCATTTATTTCATCTTCTGATAAGCCTAAAGGTTTAAATTCTTCTGAAATCTGCTTTTCTGGTACTAAAGCATTTTCTACTATACCTTTATTTTTATATTCTATGATTTCTTTAACTGAAGTAAATGAACCTCCATGGCCATAAAAGCCCATAGATTTTAAACCATATAACTGTGGCGTTTTGAATTTATATAAATCTTCTTCAGCTTTAGTAAAGCCTCCTCTACCCTTTTTGGCTTTTTCAAAATCCGCTTCATTATTAATTAATACATCAGTATCTTTTTCGAAATCAGCCATCCCTAAAGCAAAAAATTCTTCTGAATTCAAAGCAGGCCCATCATGACAATTGGTACAATTGGCTTTTCCAAAAAATAAAGTTGCTCCAACTTTTTGATTTTCAGTTAAAGCCATTTTATCCCCTCTTAGGTATTTTTGAAAAGGAGCTTCATCTGCAATAACCGTTCTTTCAAAAGCAGCAATAGCTAAACCTGCATTAATATTGGTATACCTTTCTTCTTCAGGAACCTCTGGAAAAGCTAAATCAAACCAATCTTTATAATAATTAGATAAGGCAAATTCTTTTTCTAGTGCCATACGATGAACTCCCATTCCAGCAATGGCTTGTGTTTCTACTCCTTCAAAACCGAGTTGATTAAATCCTGTTGGTTTTCCATCAACCCAATTTTCTTCTGTCCCTTCATTCAATCCAACAGCTCCAAATTGACCATTCCAAATAGAAGTTCTATTGTAAGCATTGTTTATGATAGAAGGAGTTCGAATGGGTTGAACGTCTATTTCATCAATTAAATAATTTGGATTTATAGTTCGACCTTCACCATGATGACCAAAACCTTGACCACCTTCTCCAATTCCTTGCTTAATACCAGGTGTAAATGCAGCTTTTGGAACATGACAAGATGCACAAGAATAAGCATCTTTACTGATTACATTTTTAGGTTCAGTAGCTAATGCAGGTTCACAGAATAATTTTTTGCCTAATAAGACTTTAAAAGAAGTGATTTTATTTTTGGGATCTTGTGGGATATTCGCATAATCATGATCGTCAGGTAACATATAATAAGTCAAACCTTTTCCTTTACTCTTATCTTCTAATAAAGCTAAAAGTTCATCATCCATATGTGAAACAGTCACTTCAGATTCTGTTACATCAGGCAACAGATCTTCCTCTTGACATCCTTTGGATGTAATACTTCCAACAAAAATTAAGGAAGTATAAAACATCATCCAACTTCGAAACATGATGCAATAAGTTTAGTAATCTCGTATTATCAACGAGTATAGTGTTTAGTTTCTAATGCAAGATAAGTCTTTGTCGGATAAACAAAAAAGATAAAGATATAGTTGACTGATAATTAACGTATTTGCAAATCAATTATATCTCTATCTACCTTATCGCATCTTTTTATTGACAACCCATATCTGCTTGAGATTGTACATCATTATTTGGGAAACAATTCCCTGATGCTACTGAAGCAGGTACATATCGATCAAAATTATCATGTAATGCATTTTCTACAAAATCAGTTAATGCATCTATTTCAGATTCTGTTAAATTTAAAGGTTGAAATTCATCAGATAATTGAGAATTAGGTACTTGATCATTTTCCTTTATTCCTAAATTCTTATACGCTATTACTTCTCTAACAGATTCAAAATTTGCACCGTGACCAAAGAAATTCATTCCTCTCAAACCATATAATTGTGGTGTCTTGAATTTATAATCATCTTCAGAATTTCCAGTAAAACCACCTCTACCTTTCATCGTAGCATCGTCTAATCCATCGCCATAAACGCCTTCTCCATCTAAATCATTCATCCCTATTGCAAAAAATTCTTCATTGTTTAAAGCAGGACCTGTATGACAATTATTACAGTTCGCTTTACCAAAGAAAAGCATGGCTCCCATTTTTTGACTATCATTCATTGCATCTACATCTCCTCGAATCCATTGTTGAAATGGCGCACCATTAGCTAATAAAGTTCTTTCATATGCAGCTATAGCTAAGCCAATAGTTTCTCTGGTATATCTTTCTGACGTAGAAAACTCAGGAAAGGATCGGTCAAATAAATCTTTATAGTATGAATTGGTAATTAAATTCATATTTACGCCTAATCCATGTACTTTAAGACCTGCAATAGCTTGAATTTCTAATCCTTCATAGCCCAAATTATTTGTTTCTTTTGGTGTATCAACAGTCCAATTGGCTTCGGTACCTAAATTGGGTCCTACTGCTCCAAATTGTCCGTTCCAAAGTGAAGTACGATTATATGCTCCATGAATTGCTGTAGGAGTTCTAATAGGTTGCTTATCTATATCTTCAATTTCGTAATTTTCATTTGGCAATCTTGCTTCTCCAGCAAAACCATATCCAATTCCTCCTTCTCCAAGCCCTTGTCTAATTCCAGCTTGAAAAGAAGATGCCGGTACATGACAACTTGCACAAGAATATGATCCTTCACCATCTGGATTATTAGGACTTACTGCTAAACCTGTTTCATAAAATAATTTTTTTCCTAATTCAATTTTAACATTGGTTAGTGGATTTTTAGGATCTTGAGGAATTAAATTTAATTCGTGCCTTTCTGGTAAATAAAAATAATCCATTCCTAAAGCAGACCCAGAAGCTTGCTCAAGTGATGTTTTTAATTCTCCATCAACTCCAGTATATAAGGAATCAGTATTCGGATTGTTTGGATTATTGCTTGAATCATCTCTACAAGATGAAAATGTAATAATGATTGCACACAAGGGTACAAGATAGTTTAGTAAAGTTTTCATCATAATGAATTTGAATTATGAGTAAGTAGTGAGATATCATAATAAATTCAAAAATCATTCCTAATTTTTATTACAGATTTAAAAGCGTGTATTTCAAGCAAGTAAGCCGTATTTTTTCAGACATATATTTTATAGTATATTTTAATTTAGCAATATTATTAGATGTATAACAACACAGATAATCAGCATTTTTAATATTGTAATTATTTACTATTTGTTAATAATGGCAAATCTCTAAAAAAAATCTATACCTGTCACAATTTACAAGTATAGATTTTTTTAAAATATGATTTTTTTGATAAAATACTAATGACAACCCATATCTTCTATTGATTGACTATCATTATTAGGATAACAATTTCCTGAAGCGATAGATTCTGGAACATACCGATTCATTAAAGGGTCATACAGTCCATTTTCAACAAAATCTACTAATTCATCAATTTCTGTTTCAGTTAAACCTAAGGGTTTAAATTCATCTGCCAATTGTCCATTTGGTACTATTGCGTTTTCTTTCTCTCCTTGATTTTTATATTCAATTACTTCTCTTACACTGGTAAATGTAGCTCCATGCCCTAGGAAATTGGTAAATTTCAAATTGTATATCTGCGGTACTTTAAATTTATAATTGTCTTCATCTATTCTTGTAAATCCACCTCTTCCTTTTTGGATATCTTCAAAATTCTCAAATTCTCCTAAAATATCACTCCCCGTTAAATCTCCCATTCCAATAGCAAAAAATTCATTTGCATTTAATGCAGGCCCTGTATGACAATTTGCACATCCTGCTTTATCAAAGAAAAGCATGGCTCCATTTTTTTGTTTTTGAGTTAAAGCATCTGTATCTCCTTTTAACCAATTTTGGAAAGGAGCCTCATTTGTCATCATAATTCTTTCATATGCAGCAATGGCAAGACCTGCTGTTTCAAAAGTATATCTTTCTGCTTCAGGATATTCAGGAAAAGCCATATCAAAAAGATCTTTATAATATGAATTTTCAATTAAATCCATATCAATTCCCATTCGATGAAATTCTAAACCAGCAATGGCTTGAGTTTCAACACCTGAATAGCCTAGATGATTTGTCTCAAGAAAAATATCATCTACCCATAGCGCATCTGTATCATAATTTGCACCATCTGCTCCTAATTTACCATTCCAAGTTGTGTTTTCTACAAAGGCCATATTCATATTATTCGGAACTCTGATTGGTGGTATATCCATTTCATGAACTTCATAATTTGGGTTTGGGAATCTTCCATTCCCTTCGCTTCCAAAACCCATTCCTCCATCTGCTATTCCTTGACGGACTCCGGCTTGAAATCCAGCTCCTGGAATATGGCAAGTAGAACAAGAATAGGTTTCCATTCCTTCAGGATTCATTGGATTAATTGCTAAACCTGTCTCAAAAAATAATTTTTTCCCTAAAGAAATTTTAGTAGCCGATAATGAATTGTTAGGATCTTGGGGAATGTTGGTATAATCATTGCTTCTAGGTAATAAGAAAGTTTGCTTCCCTCCCAAATTTTCTAATAAAAAATTTAATTCTTCATCGGGACCTTCCGCTTCAGGCAAGGGTAAATCTTCTTTACACGATATAAAAAATATTGTGATGAAAAAGAATAGTAGTGCTTTGTGTTTATTCAATAATGTCATAGTCTACTTCTATTTTCTTCTAAAACTTGTTTAGGTTTTTCTTTAAACTTTTGATTATCAATTTAATTTACGTTATAGCTTATATTAATATAATTTAAGTATAAGTAAATCAACCAGTTGATTCACAATTTTGATTCAAATAAAAGGGGGATTGATTCAGTAATTTTAGTGAATTTATCCTAAAGTATTGCATAGAAATGAGAAAAATTTCTAGTCTTTAAGATTTAAAAAAGTGAATTTAGAAATAATGTACCATTTATGAATGCGTTTAATAAGCTCAATGTAACTAAAAAAATGAAATTACAGTAGCAAATTACTTATATTTTATTAAAAATTTAAATATCTTCGTTTTCAAAAATTAGAAAATGTTAGAAAATATCAACCTTTCTCAAGTACTTTTTTTAGATATCGAAACAGTATCAGGATATGCAACTTTTGATGATATGCCTAAAGGTTTACAAGAGCTATGGGCTGTTAAAGCAAAGAGTGCATTAAAAGTTTATGATAGGGAATTGGAAGAAGATGAAATTAGAGAAGGTTTTAAAGAGAAAGCAGGGATTTTTGCTGAATTTGGTAAAATCGTTTGTATTTCTGTGGGATATGTTGTACAAAAGGAAGGCAAAATGTCTATCCGAGTAAAATCCTATGCTGATAGAGATGAAAAAGTGCTATTACAAGGGTTTGCAGATTTACTCAATCATCATTATAACAATCCTACACAACATTACATCTGTGGTCATAATATTAAAGAATTCGATATCCCTTATACTTGTAGAAGAATGTTATTGAATGGTGTAGAGTTGCCTCGTCTTTTAAATATCCCTGGAAAAAAACCTTGGGAGTTAAATTATTTTGTAGACACAATGACCCTTTGGAAATTTGGTGATTATAAGGCTTACACTAAACTGAGTCTATTGACTTATCTTTTTGGTATTCCTACCCCAAAAGATGATATTGACGGTAGTGAAGTAGGTAGAGTATTTTGGGAAGATGATGATTTAGAGCGAATTGCTATTTATTGTGAAAAAGACGTAGTAGCTACTGCAAAATTATTAATGAAAATGAAATTAATGGATATCCCAGAAGACATGATTTCTGAACGTGCAAATTAGAAAAATGACAACAAAAGAAGTCCTTAAAGAATTAGAATCTATGGGTAACCCTGGTACTAAAAAAGTGTTGACCAATCATGGTGCGAAAGAACCTTTTTTTGGTGTTAAAGTCCAGGATTTAAAAAAGATTGTAAAGAAAGTAAAAAAAGATCATGATCTTGCTTTAGAACTTTATGATACTGGCAATACAGATGCTATGTATCTCGCTGGATTAATAGCAGATGAATCAAAAGTAACCAAGGCACAACTCAACAAATGGATCAAGAAAGCTTACTGGTATTATTTGTCTGAATTTACTGTTCCTTGGCTTGCTGCGGATAGTCCGCATGGTTGGGACATGGGTTTAAAATGGATAGATGATAAAAATGAAATGATTCAAGGAGCAGGATGGGCTACCTTATCCAATTGGATCAGTGTGACCCCTGATGAAAATCTAGACATCAAAGCTTTGACTCAATTATTGGAAAGAGCCAAAAATAATGTTCACAATCAAACTTCAAGGTTAAGTTATACCATGAATGGTTTCATCATAGCCGTTGGTTCTTATGTAAAGGATTTATCGAACAAAGCTCTAGCAGCAGGATCAGCAATAGGAAAAGTTACAGTAGAAATGGAGAATACAAAATGCAAAGTCCCTTTAGCCAAAGATTATATTCAAAAAATAATAGATAAAGATCGAGTTGGAAAGAAAAGAAAAATGGCTCGTTGTTAAATCATAAAATGACCGATATATAATTTTATATCGGTCATTTTATTTTTAATTCCTTTTAAACATTTACCTTTAGGTAGAAATTTTCTTCCATACATATTTTATATCAATCAAATGAAAAAACATTTAATCGCTCCTTCCGTTTTGGCTTGTAATTATTCCAACTTACAAGCAGATTTTAATATGGTGAATCAAAGTGAAGCGGATTGGTATCATGTCGATATCATGGATGGTAGTTTTGTTCCTAACATTTCTTTTGGAATGGATATTGTAAAAACCATGAAAAGCATGGCTAAAAAACCATTAGATGTTCATTTAATGATTGTTCAACCTGAAAAATATATTGAACGTTTTAGAGAAGCAGGCGCTGATGTCATTACAGTTCATTATGAAGCTTGTCCTCATTTGCATCGTACGATTCAACAAATAA
>JAHDFV010000165.1 GCA_020627985.1 Saprospiraceae bacterium | reverse complement strand
TAACATCGCTTTACGACGATCACCAAAACCAGGAGCTTTTACAGCTACAACTTTTAATTGAGCTCTTAATCTATTTACTACTAAAACACCTAAAGCCTGACTATCTACATCTTCAGCGATCATTAATAATGGACGACCTGCTTGTACCGCTTTTTCCAAAATTGGAACGATATCTTGCATGTTGCTCACTTTTTTATCGTGAATTAAAATGAAAGGATTTTCGTATTCAGCAGTCATGTTTTCTGCATTGGTTACGAAATAAGGAGATAAATATCCTCTATCGAATTGCATACCAATTACTTCATCAACATAAGTATCAGTTCCTTTAGCTTCCTCAACAGTGATCACACCATCTTTGGTTACTCTTTTCATAGCATCAGCAATCAAACCACCTATTTCATCATCATTGTTTGCTGAAATTGCAGCTACTTGACGAATTTTATCGAAATCATTTCCTACGTGTTCTGACATTTTCTTTAAAGAAGCGATAGCAGCAGTTACTGCTTTGTCAATTCCTCTTTTTAAATCCATTGGATTTGCTCCAGCAGCAACATTTTTCATTCCTTCTGTTACCATTGCTTGAGCTAATACAGTAGCCGTAGTTGTTCCATCTCCTGCTAAATCAGCAGTTTTAGAAGCAACTTCTTTTACCATTTGCGCGCCCATATTCTGAACAGCGTCTTCTAATTCTATTTCTTTAGCTACAGTAACACCATCCTTTGTAATTTGAGGTGCACCAAAACTTTTTTGAATTACGACATTGCGACCTTTAGGTCCTAATGTAACTTTTACTGCATTTGCTAAAGCATCAATTCCTTGTTTTAAGCCTTCGCGAGCATCTGTATTAAAGCTAATTTCTTTAGCCATATTATATTATGTTTTTTTCAATTTAAAAATAAAAGGGAAATAAATTATCCAAGTACAACCAAAATGTCGTCTTCTCTCATGATGAGGTAATCTTCACCTTCATAAGCTAATTCTTGACCTGCATACTTTCCGTATAAAACAGTGTTTTCTAACTGAAATATCGTTTCCATCCCTACAGCTACGATCTTACCTTTCATAGGTTTTTCTTTTGCCGTATCAGGGATAATGATTCCCCCAGCCGTTTTTGCTTCCGCTTTAGCCGGTTGTACAACAACTCGGTCGTTTATCGGTTTCAATTTCATTTTTAATTCTGTTTTTAGCTCAGTTAATATTAAATATTAAAATATACCCTTATAGTATATCATTCTTTGTGCCAATTGGATTTTAATGCCAATTTTGCAGATTTCTGTAAATTCTGTCTTAATATCTAAAGGATTGAACTGACAGAATTTCAAATCTGCTGCAAATGTAATGCTTTGTATCTAATTATTTTTCTTTTCTCAATAATTAGAAATCACACATTTTGGAGAAAAAATATTATTTAATTGATAATAGACATTATTACGAATAATTGATTACTGCCTAATTATTTTTTTTAAAATCTACTTCGTTCTTTTACTCAATCGTAGCTTATGTTAGACTTTTCGCAAAAGGCCTTGTTTATTTTCAAAACATCTAATTTGATTTGTAAATAACACTCGTAATACTGTCTAATCTATTCAAAGTATTATTGATGAAACTTAATAATCTTTATATCAATACTAAGACAAAACAATAATTCGTCTAATTTTAGCTTCTCTTATAATTCAAATCAAAAAGAATAAGATTAGTTTTTATTACTTACATTCAAGAAGGTCAACGAAAACCTGGAATTAAATTTATGGTTGGCTTAAAATTATAATCAAAGAGGGCTTATTAATAAGAAAATTAAAAGGCTGTCCTGAAACCAGGACAGCCTTTTATCGATTATTGCTGTTTATCGATTATCTTAAGCAAAGTAACTTGCTGTAATACAAAGAACGAATAATGCAATTGCACAATACCAAGTAAATTTTTCAATAAAATCTCCTGATTTTGCAGCACCAAACATTTGGTTGGCTCCACCTCCTCCAAAAGTTGAATCTAATCCACCTCCTTTAGGGTTTTGTATTAAAACTGCTCCCATTAAAAGGAAACATACTAACGCAATTGCAATTGTAATGATTGTAATAGCCATAACTATTCTATTATTTTATTGATTTTTTCAATTTCACCTGCAAAGTAACTACTTTTCTCTGGAAATTTCAAGCTTAAACGACGATACATTTTAATCGCCTTATTATATTTTTCTTGTTCAATTAAGATTTTAGCTAAAGTTTCAGAAACAATGTCCTCTTTTTCTTTCAAACTTTGATTCGCCATTTCAATGACTTTCCGCTTCTTAATTTTATCTTTCTTGATCTCTTTTTTTAAATCTTCTTCCCTTTTTGCTTTAACGATTTTCATTAAAGGACTATCAGATTTATTTTTTTTCTTCTTCTTTTTCTTTTTAGGTTTCTCAACTTTGGATACCGTTTTAACCGATACTGTTGCTTCCTCTTCAATTAAATTGATATTATCCATTGTTTTGGGAGCCTTCATGCTTTTAAGCCATTCACTAAAAGATGATTTTGGTTTATCAAGTTCTTTGTCGCGATTCGAAACTTCAGGAATGTTTGCAATAGGAGTAAGGTCTTCTAATTCTTCTTCAAATCCTTCATTTTGATGTTCTAATGACATCTTTTTCAAAATAGATTCTTCTTCTTGGAAATCCTCTAATCTTTGCTTTTGTGCTAAATCATCTAAAGCTTCTTTTATACTGATATCTATTTCCGCTTCGTAAGAATCTTTAAGTAGAACTTCCTCAGCTTTATCTTTAGATACAAATTGGAATCTAGGTAAATCTGCAATAGAGGGCACTAATAAATGATTTACTGAAAATGTAGGTTTAAGCTCAGTAGCTTTTAACTCATCTTTTTCTTCAAATATAAAATGAGGTATCGCTTCAATGGGTGGAATTAAAGGTAATTGAACTTTTAATTCCGTTTTCTTTTCTTCCTTTTTGGGTAAAATATGAAAAACAGGTATTGACTGAATCGGTGGTATAAGTGGAAGGTTAAATTTAATTTTTTCTTCTTCTACCTTTTCGCTTTTTTCTTCCGTTTTTTTTAGATTAAAAACAGGTAAGGCATTAATTGGAGGTATAAGCGGATAAATAATTGAATCAATTGTTGAAGCTTCAACTTTAGTTATTTCATCTTCATTCACCTGAACATCATCAAAAAGAGCAGCTAAATCTTCTTCTTCAGAAAGATTAATTTCATCTTTTGCAGGAATGGGATCCATGTTCAATTCCAATGGAGGAATGTCTTCTTCAATTAGATTTGAATTTTCCTTGGCATTAATGCCATTCGTAAAGTCTAAGATTGGAAGATTTAATTCTGAATCTGTTTCGTTTTTGCTATTCAGATCCAGAAATTCAATTTCCTTTTCTTCATAAGCATAGGTTTTTTTATATAATTCATATAAAGTAGAACGATCTAAAGAATAAGCAGAAGCCATTTTTAGATTTCGTTCTTGATCTTTATTGTTTTCAATTTTACTTTTTATGAGAAGTAAATAACGTAGATTTTGGCAATAGGGATACTGTACTACAAGCGTTTTTAATTCTTGGTAAGTTATCCGATATAAAAGCGACGGATCATGTAGATATTTTGGAAATATATCTGGGTTCACTTTATTGCTATATTAAATCCTTATTCATGTTTCAAAAGTACAAATATTTATAAGAAAATGTTGAGATTCTCATTTTACCACTTTCCAAAAGCTTTTTGAAAAATATCTTGTGATATTTGTTCAAAAATTTGGCTAATTAAATCTTCTTGAACATCCAGTAAATTCTGATCAGATGGAAATTCAATTTCGTGTGAAAAAGTTTGATTCCAATTTAATTCTTCATCTTCTGCATCAAAATAATCAACTTTAATACGGATGGTTAATCGACTAAATTGAGTGATTTCTCCAGGTTGGGGAGCAACTGCTGTAACTCTAAAATCCTGAATGGCACCTTCAAATTCTATATCAGGGTTTGTTTCTGCATAAACGAGTCTTGTTTCTCTTCTTATTTTATCTCTAAAAGATTCTGCAAAATCAATTCCCAATTCAGGAGGAGAATTATCTGCATTATTCGAAAATTGACCAATATAGAAAGTGTTTGCTGTTGCAGGAATATTAATATCTCCTAATTTTACGCTACAAGTAGCAGCAGTACAAACGATAAAAAGAAATGATAATTTAAAAATATAAGAAATCGTTTTCATAATTCGATATTAAAACTTATCCGCTAATTCATACTCTTTTATTTTACGATAAAGCGTTCGTTCTGATATACCTAACTCTTCTGCGGCGTCTTTTCGTTTACCTTTATGCTTAATTAAAGCTTTTTTAATGAATCTTTTTTCCATTTCCATCAAACTTAAGACTTCATCTAAATCTTCAGTTTCAGCAAAATTACCTTCAGATTCGTCTGAATGAAGAATGATAGGTTGACGATTGGAAAATGATGAATTGGTGGCAGAATATTCAGGTGTTTCAATCGGGAATGGATTTGTTTCTAGATTTGTGTTCCTTTTGTAAGTCTTTTCTAATCCCGATTCACTTGGTGATGACAATAAGGATCGAACTCCAGAAAGATCATCAACTCTAAGATTATTTTTTTGAATCAATTCAAAAATTAATCCTTTTAAATCATTCAAATCACCTTTCATATCGAAGAGTAATTTGTAAAGTATTTCTCTTTCTTCAAAATTACCAGATCCAGAATTATTACCATTAAATCCATGATGCAACATTGGTAAATTCCGATCCAATAAAGAAGGAATAATGCGGACCAACTGTTCAGCATCGACTAAAGGAGTATCTGCTAAAACAGATAATTGCTCGGCAACATTTTTTAATTCTCTTACATTACCTGGCCAAGTATATCGATCTAAAATCTTTCGAGCCTTTTCATCTAAATGAATGGGTTCAGATCTATATTTTTCAGAAAAATCTACAACGAATTTTCTGAAAAGCATATAAATATCTTCAGGTCTTTCTCTTAAAGCTGGAACTTGGATATTTATCGTATTTAAACGATAATATAAATCTTCTCTAAATTTACCAGACTGTATATTTTTCTCTAATGCTACATTTGTTGCCGCAATGACTCTAACATTTGTTTTTCTAGACTTAGACTCTCCAACAGGAATGTATTCACCAGATTCTAAAATCCGTAATAAATAGGCTTGAGTATCAATAGGCATTTCACCTACTTCATCTAAAAAAATAGTCCCTCCATCTACTGTTTCAAAATATCCTTTACGATCTGCTGAAGCTCCTGTAAATGCACCTTTAACATGACCAAATAATTCTGAATTAATTGTACCTGAAGGAATCGCACCTGTATTAACAGCAATAAATTTATTATGCTTTCTGGGACTTAAAGAGTGGATAATTCTTGAAAAAACTTCCTTACCTACACCACTTTCTCCAGTAATCAATACCGTCATTTCAGTTCCGGCTACTCGTAAAGCTTTATCCAACGCCTGATCTAATTCCTTAGAGCGTCCAATAATTCCAAAACGTTGTTTTACTGCTTGTAAATTCATAAAATGTTTAGTCTAAAACGGGTTATACAATCTCTCCTCTTAAAGTAGCACTTGTACAAGATGTGATTTTTACCATACAGTATTCTCCCGCTTTGTAACCTTCTTTTTTATTAAAATTGACGAGTTTATTATGAGTAGTTCTGCCTTTGAAATCTAGATCAGATTTTTTTGAATTTCCTTCAATTAAAACTTTGTATGTATTACCTACAATGTTTTCGTTGTGTTTTAAAGAAATGGCAGTTTGAAGATTAATAATTTCTGTCAATCTTCTTTTTTTTACAGCCAAAGGAATATCATCTTCATACTTTTTAGCCGCTAAAGTACCTGGCCGTTCAGAGTAAAAGAACATATACGACATCGAATAATTCGCAAACTCAATAATGCTTAATGAATCTTGATGTTCTTCTTCTGTTTCAGTACAAAAACCAGAAATCATATCTGAAGAAATAGCACAATCAGGTAGAATATTATAGATTGATTTAACTCGTTCTTCATACCATTCCCGATCATAAGTTCTATTCATTAATTTAAGAATTCTACTATTTCCTGACTGTACTGGTAAATGTATATAATTGCATATATTTTCATACTTTGCCATAGTATGCACTACTTCATCTGTAATATCTTTGGGATGAGAAGTAGAAAATCTAATTCTTAAATCAGGATGAATTTTAGCTACCATTTCCATCAATTGCGCAAAATTGACGGTTTCTTCTGTTTCAGGATGTTTCCAAAGGAAAGAATCCACATTTTGTCCAAGTAATGTAACTTCTCTGTATCCATTATTGAAAAGTTCAGTTGCTTCCGCAACTATGCTAAAAGGTTCTCTACTTCTTTCTCTTCCTCTTGTAAAGGGTACAATACAGAAAGAACACATATTATTACAACCTCTCATAATGGATATGAAAGCGGTTACACCATTCGAATTCAAACGGACAGGACTAATATCTGCATAGGTTTCTTCTCTAGATAAAAGGACATTTAGTCCCTTATCTCCATCAATAGCTTCTGATACTAATTGAGGTAAAGATCGATAAGCATCTGGTCCAACTACCATATCAACTAATTTCTCTTGTTCAAGAAATTTGTGTTTCAATCGTTCAGCCATACATCCAAGTACACCAACTAAAGTTCCAGGTTTCTTCTTTTTGACTTTGTCAAAGATTCTCAAACGTTTACGGACAGTATCTTCAGCTTTTTCTCGAATCGAACAGGTATTGATTAAAATAAGATCAGATTGATCCATCTCTTTGGTAGGAGCGTAACCCATTTCTCCGAGGATAGAAGCTACAATTTCACTATCACTAAAGTTCATGGCACAGCCATAACTCTCTATATAAAAGTGTTTATTAGCTGCTTTATTGGCTAATTGTTCTTGGAAAAAAACATCTCCTTGCTTCTCCTCGTCAATTGATTTATTATCTATTGTATTCGTTTCCATTGAATATTGAAATTCTTATAATATGATATACAAAAGCCGAAAGAATGTAAATTGTTTCGGCTTCTTTTGCAAAAATAAGAATTTTATGACATTTTGTCATATCTATTCATTAGGAATGTTAGAATTAGTTTTTTTCTTTTTGCTAAATAATTCTTTTGCACACCAGATTAGTATACCTGTAGCTGTTGCTTCATCTAAATTTCCGATAATAGGTGTAGCGTCTGGAATAAATTCAAAAACACCGAAAGTTGGATTTAAAATGTAGATTGTGCTTAATCCTAATCCTACTGCTGCCAATAATTTCTTTCCCATGATTCATTCTATTTTGGTTTATAAGCAAAATATTGCTTCTATAGATTAGACGTAATTTTGTTCTACAAGTTCTATTTAATGGTCTATGAAGGCTCATAAACATTTGTTAAAGAAATGATCATTGATCAGAGGATTCAATATGTTGAAATAGAAATGTAGCAATTTTTTGATTATAAGAAGAAGAAGGATGGCCATCATATGGAATATAATATTCGGGATCGTCTAATTTTAGTTCATTAAATAAATGCGAAGTTTCTAGATTAGGAATACCATTTTGAATCATTAAGTCCAAATATTTTTCATGATTAGGATTTGCATTAAAATAATATGGATCTAAAAGGACAATAAACTCTATGTTTTTTGACATCAATTTTTCATTCATCACTTTCAGCATCAATATGACTCTTTGAACATCTTCATCTTTGATGCTATGTATTCTAGGCTTGATTTGTAATTTGAAAATATTAGACTGTTCAAAAATAATTTCAAGCTTTTTTAAAATAGGATTTTTAAAATGGACCTTACCAGAACTACTGAAAGTACCACGCTTTAAAAGTTGATTGTTTTTTATTTGATAATATGGTCCTTTTGTATCCCAACCTGCATAACCCGCTGCTCTTCGAATATGATCGGGTAGGAAAGAATAAACGACAATGGTTGATTCTGCCTGATCAAAAGTGCTATCTTTTAGGATTTGCTCTTTAACTGTTGAGTACGTTTGATGCGTACCATAACCATGAAGCGCATAGTTGATCGTATTGTATTTCTGATCAGCTATTTTATTAAACCAATAGGGGAGCGTTTCATCATCATTTACTCCTTCACCAAAAGTGAAAGAACATCCTACAAATAATGCATAATTCTTACTGGTTTTGTTAGACGAAGGTGTAAC
>JAHDFV010000164.1 GCA_020627985.1 Saprospiraceae bacterium | reverse complement strand
TACTGTGGATGGGAAAATAATTGCTGCTGCTCAAGAAGAACGATTTACGCGTAAAAAGCATGATCCAGGATTTCCCACTCAAGCTATAAAATTTTGCTTAGAAGAATCTGGGCTCAGTTTAAATGAATTAGATGCAATAGCCTTCTATGATAAGCCTTTTTTAAAATTCGAAAGACTATTAGAAACCTATTACGCTTTTGCTCCTAAAGGCATTCGTTCTTTTATTAAATCAATGCCTGTTTGGTTAAATGAAAAATTATTCATTAAAAAAAGGATTTATGATGAATTAAAAGATATAGAATCTTTTGATAAAAAGAATACAACACTCCTTTTTCCCGAACATCATTTATCGCATGCCGCCAGTGCTTTTTATCCTTCACCTTTTGAAAAAGCAGCCATCATTACTTTAGATGGAGTTGGAGAATGGGCAACCGCTTCTATTTGTTTGGGTGAAGGAAAAGATATTTCCATTTTAAAAGAAATGCACTTTCCACATAGTTTAGGTTTGTTGTATTCTGCTTTTACTTATTTCCTTGGTTTTAAAGTTAATTCTGGTGAATATAAATTAATGGGGTTAGCTCCTTATGGTGACCCTAATTCTGATGTGGTCAAAAAATATATTGACATTATTAAAAAAGAATTAATTACTATTTATGATGACGGTTCTATTTGGCTCAATCAAAAATATTTTAATTATGCGACGGGTTTAAAAATGACGCATAATTCTGCTTGGGAGAAATTATTTGGCATTAAAAAAAGAGAGCCTGAGGACGCATTGTTGCAAGAACATTGTAACCTTGGTATCGCGATTCAAAAAGTAACGGAAGACGTTGTTATTTTAATGGCAAAATATGCGAAAGAAATCACTAAAGCAGATTATTTATGTTTAGCTGGAGGCGTAGCGTTAAACTGCGTTGCCAACGGAAAATTAATTCAAGAAAAAATATTTAAAGATATTTTTATTCAACCCGCTTCAGGTGATGCAGGTGGATCATTGGGAGCAGCTTTAGCTACGCAACATATTTATTTCGATCAAGAGAGGGAAATCATTTTACCCGATGCTATGCATGGTTCTTATCTTGGAAATGCTTTATCAGATTTTGAGATAAAAAAATGTATTAAAAAACAAAAAGCTATTGCTAAAAAATATAAAGATGAAGAATTATATTCTTTTTTAGCTCAACAATTAAGTCAAGGAAAAATAGCAGGTTGGTTTCAAGGAAAAATGGAATTTGGTCCAAGAGCTTTAGGAGGTAGAAGTATTATTGGCGACCCTAGGAATGAGGAAATGCAAAAGCAACTCAATTTAAAAATTAAGTATAGAGAATCTTTCAGACCTTTTGCTCCTTCCATTTTAGAAGAAGATGTTCAACTTTATTTTGATGATGTTGAAAAATCATCTTATATGTTGCAAGTACATGATGTGAAAAAAGAACATCGAAAAGAAATTCCTCATAATTATCAAAGCTTAGATTTAAAAGAAAAATTATATCATGTTCGTTCTATTTTACCTGCTATAACACATGTTGATTTTTCTGCAAGAATTCAAACGGTTTCTAAAAATACGAATCCTAAATACTGGCACTTATTACAAGCATTTAAAAAAGAAACAGGTATTGGTATTTTAGTCAATACTAGTTTTAATGTTAGAGGAGAACCGATTGTTTGTTCGGCTTATGATGCCTATGCTTGTTTTATGAATACAGAAATGGATATCTTAGTACTTGAAAATTATATCTTTTTAAAAGAAGATCAACCAGAATGGAAAAATAAAAAGGAATGGAAAAGCCAATTTGAATTGGATTAATTCCTTTTAAAAGAATTTAAGAATATGGATATTATAAAAGATTTATTTGCCTTTTTAATGGAACGGAAAAAGTTCTGGCTCGTCCCTATTGTCATCGTACTTTTATTACTAGGCGTTTTACTTGTTTTAGGAGGAGGTTCTTCTGTTGCTCCATTTATTTATACTTTATTTTAGAGCTATGCAACAAAAAGAAATCAAAGAAAATGAAGTAAACAAAATCCTTTTGGTCTTTACCATTGGGTTTTGTTTATTATCATTTTTATTTAAACTCCCTATACTTTCTTACATCGGAGTTGGGATAGGATTATTGGGATTAATTTCTCCTTCTTTTGGTTTATTCTTCGCTAAATTTTGGATGAAATTTGCAGGTATTTTAGGAAAAATAAATGGTACAATTTTATTATCAATTGTTTTCTTTTTAATGTTGTTCCCAATTTCATTGCTTCAAAAGATATTTTCTAGAAAAGATAATCTTCGATTAAAATTACCCAAGGAAAGTAATTTTGTAATACGTGATAAAAAATACAAAAAAGAGGATTTAGAAAAAATGTGGTAAACATTATAATAACCTTCAATAAAAAAGGCGATGGAATTAGTTCCATCGCCTTTTTTATTAATATAAATACGAATTATTACAGTTTTTGATCTAATATTTTTTGATCTAGATTTTTTGAATTCCCGCCCAATTCTTTAGCGGCTCTCCAATTTTCTAAGGCTTTATTTTTATCACCTTCTTGATAAAGAATATCTCCGTATAATTCTTTAGTAATTGCTAATTTATCTCCCCCAGATTGCAATGCTTTTTCAATCCAAGCTTTTGCTTCTTCATATTCTTTCATTTTAAAAAGAATCTGACTTAAATTCGTTTGAAAAGTAGGCTGCCCTGGATTTAATTTATTCGCTTTTAAGGATAAATCTTTTGCTTTTTCCAGTTCAGCACCTCTTCTTAATAAATGATAGCTATAATTATGTAAAGCAGAATATCCTTCAGGAGATAATTCTAATGCTCGTTCAAACATTTTATCTGAACGGTCATATTTTTTTAAACCATAATAAGAAACGCCTAAACGATTACATATTTCATATTTTAAAGCTGTATTCTTCCCGCTCATCATCAAAGCTTGTTCAAACATATTAACCGCTTCATTATTATCACCTAAATAACTTTGAGCAAAACCATTCATATAATATACCTTTGCATGATTCGGAAATAAATCTAAGGCTTTTTCAGTGACCTGAATCAGTTCCTTCATTTCTTGAGATTCTGCATGGATATACATGATTTGTTCCCAAACAGGAAATACGCTCTTATCATATTTTAATGTTGTATTATATGCAGATAAGGCTTCTTTGGAATTTCCTGAATGATATAATAAATCCGCATGTAATGAATGTGCCTTTGCATCTGTAGGATGTGCTGCAGTTAATTCATCTCCAAGTGATAAGACTAAGGTTTTTAATTCTTGATCTTTTGATTCTCTAACAACTTTTATATATGGAAAAAGTTCTCTAACCTTTACATCCAAATCTACATCAGATTTAGAAATAATGGGTTTGATCGTATTTAAATATTTAATGTGGTTATTGCTTTTTTTATAACCATCGGCTAATGCCAAATTCGCTTCAGCATCGTTTGGCGCTAACCTTAAAATATTCTCATAGGTCTTTTCTAAATCCTTTTGCCTTTTTTCTTTTTTATAAAATTCTGCTAAAAAATGAAGATAATTTACTTCATAAGGAAAAGCTTTATGCAATCTTTGTAGTTCCGACTCTGAAGCTTTTTTATCGCCTAATCCATAATATAAAGCGTATTTCTTTTTGGACAGTTCTTCATTCACTCCCATCATCTTCTCTAACTTATCATAGATCACAACTGCCCCAGCAGGTTTATCTGCACCTACTAAATGATGCGCTTGTTGAAAAAGAAAATATTCATTATCTGGATGTTTTTTAGATAATTTAGCATAAACTTCAGCAGCTTTTTCTGGCTTCCGATTTCGTTCATACACTTGACCTTGAAAATCAAGATACCAAACATTCTCTGGAGATAAATCAACTGCTTTAGTAATTGATTTCAATGCTAAAACATCTTCTTCCAATACATCATACATCCTAGAAAGTTCATAGGCTGCTGAATGATTTTTAGGATCTTTATTTAATACTTGTCTGAAGAGATATGCTGCATCTTGATAATTCCCAAGAAGCTTCTCTCTATTCGCATCAATAAAGATTTTTTGAATTTCAACATCGGCTAATGAGGGTCTATCTACTTGCGCAAATAAACTAGCACTTAGAGAAATGGACAAAGCAAGAATGATATGTTTCTGCCAAGATTTCATCATGAACTATAATTTGAATAATCTCCTAAACTAATCACCGAAGAACGCCCAGAATAATCTGCTTTATTTCCAAGCATAGAATCTTCTAATACCGCATTCGTTACTCGTGACTCATTTTGGATCACACTATTCTTTATAACGGAATTAACGACCTCTGTATTATGACCAATAGAAACATGTGGTCCTACGATTGAATTCGTAATATTTGCGTTCGCTCCAATAAAACAAGGAGGAATAATTATAGATCCATCTGTTTTAGCTGAAGAATCTATTAATGATTTTTCTTTATCAAATTCTAAAACTCGTTGGTTAGAATATACTACAGCTTTTTTGTTGCCACAATCTAACCACTCATCTATAACACCAGGTTTAAATTTCAATCCCTTTGCTTTCATATTCTCTAAAGCATTGGTCAATTGATATTCTCCTTTATCTTTAATATCATTATCTAAAAGGTAACGAAGTTCCTTTTTAAGATTATCTCCATCACTGAAATAATAGATTCCTACGATTGCCTTATCTGAAACAAATGTTTCTGGCTTTTCGATAAAATCAGTAATAAAACCTTCATTATCCAATTTCACTACTCCATAAGCAGAAGGATCTTCTACTTGTTGCGTCCATATGATACCATCTAAATTTTTATCAAAATTAAAATCAGCTCTAAACAATGTATCTGCAAAAGCTACAATTACATTTCCATCTAAGCTATCTTCCGCACATAAAATGGCATGTGCAGTACCTAATGGTTCTGTTTGATGATATACGGAACATTTCGCACCTAGGTTTTTAGCGATTTCAGCTAAATCTTTTTCTACTTGATCACCAAAATCACCAATAATAAAAGCAATTTCTTCTACTTCACCTACAAATGAGGATGCCAAGTCTTCTACAAGTCGCTGTACGATTGGTTTTCCTGCTACAGGAACAAGTGGTTTTGGTACGGTTAGAGTATGTGGTCTTAATCTAGATCCACGTCCCGCCATTGGGATGATTATCTTCATGTATTAATACTTATTTTATATGATTTCTGTTCTTTTTCTTACTAACTATTCTAACAACTTCATCATATCCTAAGTTTAGATTGATCTGTTATTATGACAGTTTCTAGAGCGTTTTAGTCACTATATATGAACAATTTTGACTAAAATTTACCTCAATAAACTTAATAATGTTTACAAATGTAAATATAACTGATTTTGAGCAGTCAATTTGCAAAATTATGTAAAGGTTTAAGATTCTAAATGTTAAGGAATTAAAGATTTTACTCTACTGTGGTAATCTTCAACATATTCGTACGATGTCTTTTGTGTAGTGGCATACTGCCTGTATTGACAATTATTTCTCCTACTTTGATTTCACCTTCTTTCTTTAAAATCTCTGTCACATCAGAAATTGTCTCATCTGTGGTAGAAAATTTATCATAATAGAAACATTTTACGCCCCAAACTAAATTAAGAATAGACAGCATTTTCTGATTATCAGAGAAGATATAAATATTGGCTTTAGGTCTATAACTCGATACTTTAAATGCAGTATAACCCGAACTGGTCATTCCAATTATAGCTTTTGCTTGTATTTCATCAGATGTTTTACCTGCATTAAAACAGATTACATCAGAAAGGAATGTTCGAGATTTTTGATTCGCTTCAGGGCGGCGAGGAGGATTATAAAACCGTTCTGCTTCAGCAATAATCTTATTCATTGCCTCAACAACTAAGGTCGGATGTTTTCCAACCGATGTTTCTCCACTTAACATCACTGCATCAGCTCCATCTAACACTGCATTTGCTACATCAGTAATTTCTGCACGAGTGGGCGAAGGATTTGTAATCATACTATCCATCATTTGAGTGGCAACAATTACAGGTCTAGCCCTTTGGATACAGCGCTTAATAATGTCTTTTTGAATTAATGGCAATTGTTCCATGGGCATCTCAATTCCTAAATCACCCCTAGCAACCATAATACCATTTGAAGCTTTAATAATTGATTTAATATTTTTAATCGCTTCAGGTTTTTCAATTTTAGCAATCACTTTTGCCTCGTGACCTTTATCTTTTATTTTTTGAATTAATTCTTTGACATCCTTTGCTTTTCTTACGAACGAAAGAGCAATCCAATGTATATTTTGAGTCAACATGAATTCTAGATCTACTAAATCCTTTTCAGTTAATGAAGGAAGAGAAATTTTTGTATTCGGTAAATTAACACCTTTCCTTGAAGATAAAATGCCGCCATGCTTCACTTTTAGTCTTACCTGATCCACTTTATTCGTTTCAACTACTTCTAAAACAATCTTTCCATCATCAACTAATACTTGTTCACCCACTTGTACATCTTTGGCAAACTGATCATAGCTCATATAGATTTTATTCATATTCCCAATACATTCTTCATTGGTGAATGTTAGAATATCATCTTTTTTTATGGGCAAACCATTATTTTCCATTTGACCTATTCTGAGTTTAGGCCCTTGCAAATCACATAAAATACCAATATGAAGGTTATATTTTTCATTGATGTAATTAATTCGATTAATTACTTTTAAATGATCCTCATGTTTCCCATGAGAAAAATTTAATCTAAAAATATTAACACCTACTCTCACTAACTTTAATAAGTTATCATACGATTCAGATGCAGGTCCAATTGTGGCAACTATTTTGGTACTTTGATGATCTACAATTTTCATGGTTTGATTTTTATTAAGTAGCAAAAGTACATTAATTATTACTCAGAAACCGAAGAAGAAGATTATCAGAACGGGTAATCATGTTCTACAGGTTTTACTTCTTCACAAAACCTACAAATACTTGATGCTAATCCAGTATTCCTTCTTGTTCTTCCTGCTTCAGCTTTAAATACAGGACCGCTCACATCTTCATCGCATTGTAAGCAATTACTCAATGTACCATCTTCATTGTGATATGACGTATTTGTAATACATTGTACAAAACAATTTTGCCTAGTATTTAAAGTATTATATGCCCAAATTTGAGCACAAGGTTTTGTAAATCCTAAATCTTGGATGCAATCCACTAAATTCTCAAAAGGCTGTCCTATTGTGTTTAATCCGCAAGCTCTAACTCCATCTCCTATATCTCTATTCTCCGCATAAACAGCAAAATCGGTTAAAGTAGAACATAGCCCACAAGGGTCATGATGGGTAACGATAGCATCATCTTCTTTAGCAGCTGCTTCATTCGTGTAATTTGCTAAACTATACTTTCTATTTGCCAAATCTTCTATTAAAATGGCACAAACCATTTCACCCTCATCTTGTACTGGTAAATCATAGGGATTACTCGTTAATTCTTCAAAAGGGATATTGATTTCCCAAGATTTTAACGCCATAATTTCACTTGTTGAAAAGTCCTTAGAATTGAAATCTTTACAAGCACAAGATGGCATACAAAAACTAGGGTCTAAACCTGTATTTTCAACGGGCAAACCAAACATTGTTCCATCACAAGGAGGCAAAGGCTCATCATTTTTGCATGATGATATCAAAAGAATAGAAATAAATAAGACGTAATATTTAAAAATAGTTGGCAAGAGAATAAAGATTTAAGATGAATAATAAATTATAATATTAATCAAACATTCTAAACCATCTCAATTCTGATTGAATAAAACGATATTCTTTTTTGATTTTTATAATAGATTTCGTGAATTTCCTAAACTTTTTATCCGATCGATAAGTGTGAAAAGATTTATTTTTTTGAAACTTTTTATACACGGCTTGATCTGAAAATGCACCATACTTTTTTGCTTTTTTCAAAAAAAGCATCATGTTATCTTTTTGTTTTTGTTTAGCAGCCACTACAGCGAGCTTATAATGCATCAAGCCTTCATATATCCCATTATTCGATGATTGTATTGCTTTTTTATATTCAGTTTGAGCCTCTGTATATTTTTTCATTTTCAAATACACATCTCCTTTTTCTTCAAAAGAATAATAAAAACTAGGATCTAATTCTATTGATTTATTTAAATTAATTAATGCCGTACTGTATTGTTTACTCTCTTCCAAAACAATGGCTTTATAAAATGGTATA
>JAHDFV010000163.1 GCA_020627985.1 Saprospiraceae bacterium | reverse complement strand
CATGTGAGATAATTTCAACATATAAATTACTCCTACAGTAGCTTGTTGGTGGAATTTATCTCCTGTTTCTCCATCGTATAAATACGTTTGTCCTAATGATGGTAAATCAGCTTGTTTACAAAATTCATCAATTTCATCTAAACTTGCTCCATCAAAGATAGGAGTAGCAAACTTAAGGTCTAATTTTTCACCTGCCCATCCAAGAACAGTTTCAAAAATTTGTCCTAAGTTCATACGAGAAGGTACCCCTAACGGATTTAATACAATATCTACAGGAGTTCCATCTTCAAGAAATGGCATATCTTCTGCACGTACAATTCTTGATACAATACCTTTATTACCATGACGACCTGCTAATTTATCTCCTACTTTAAGTTTACGTTTTTTAGCAACATATACTTTAGCTAATTTTAATACTCCAGCAGGTAATTCATCTCCAATACTAATATTGAATTTGTCACGTTTATAGCGTCCTACTTCTTCATTTACTTTAATACTAAAATTATGAAGTAATCTTGCTATTAAGCTATTTGTATGTTGATCATCTGTCCAGTTACTATAATCTACAGAAGTATAATCTAATTCTTTAAGAACTGCTTGATTGAATTTAGTTCCTTCTTGAATTAATAATTCTCCATAAATACTTTTAACTCCAGAAGAAACTTTTCCTTTGATTAAAATCAATAATTTATCTACAAGAATTGTTTTTAATTCATTTAAAGCAACTGCATGGCGATCTTCTAATTGTTGTATTAATTTTTTCTCATGCTCTTTTTGAATCTTGTCTTTTTTAGCACGAGCAAAAAGTTGTTTATCAATTACAATTCCTTTAGTAGAAGGCTTCACTTTCATTGAAGCATCTTTTACATCACCTGCTTTATCACCAAATATAGCACGAAGTAATTTTTCTTCAGGAGTAGGATCTGATTCTCCTTTTGGAGTAATTTTTCCTATTAAGATATCTCCTTCTTTAATCCATGCACCAATTCTAATAATACCATTTTCATCTAAATCTTTAGTAGCATCTTCACTCACATTAGGAATATCATTGGTTAATTCTTCTTCTCCTAATTTTGTATCACGAACATCCATTTCAAAATGTTCTATATGTAAAGACGTGAATACATCTTCACGAACTACTCTTTCAGAAAGCACAATAGCATCCTCAAAATTATAACCTTTCCAAGGCATAAATGCTACTTTAAGATTTTGTCCTAAAGCTAATTCTCCTCTATCTGTAGCATATCCATCACAAAGAATTTGTCCTTTTTCAACTCTATCTCCTTTTCTAACAATAGGTTTAAGATTGATACAAGTTCCTTGATTGGTACGACGAAACTTTACTAACTTATATACTTTTCTATTATCTTCAAAAGATACTAATTGATCTTCTGCTGTTCTATCGTATCTAATTACAACTTCATTTGCATCAACATATTCTACTACTCCCTGTCCTTCTGCATTAATTAACATTCTTGAATCCGTTGCTACTTTTCCTTCTAAACCTGTTCCTACAATAGGAGAACGAGGGCGAATTAAAGGAACTGCTTGACGTTGCATGTTAGATCCCATTAAGGCACGGTTAGCATCATCATTTTCAAGAAAAGGAATCATAGATGCAGATACCCCAACAATTTGGTTAGGTGCTACGTCCATATATTCAATACTTTCTGGTGATAATACAGGGAATTCACCATGTTGGCGACATTTAATACGATCTGTTTTGAATGCACCTGTTTCAGCTACAGGAGTATTAGCTTGGGCAATAATTGCCATATCTTCTCCTTCTGCTGATAAATATTGTAATCCAGCTCCAAAATTCACTTCTCCATCTTTAACAGGACGATATGGTGTTTCCAAAAATCCCATTTTGTTCACTTTTGCATGAACACAAAGAGTTGAGATCAATCCAATATTAGGTCCTTCAGGAGTTTCAATGGTACATAAACGACCATAATGAGAATAGTGAACATCACGAACCTCAAAACCTGCACGTTCTCTACTTAAACCACCAGGTCCTAAAGCTGAAATACGACGTTTATGTGTAATTTCTGAAAGAGGGTTGGTTTGATCTAAGAACTGAGATAATTGACTCGTTCCAAAAAATGAGTTAATTACAGAAGATAAAGTACGAGCATTGATCAAATCAATAGGCGTAAAGACTTCATTATCACGAACATTCATTCTTTCACGAATGGTACGAGCCATACGAGCTAAACCTACTCCAAATTGAGCATATAATTGTTCTCCTACTGTTCGTACACGTCTATTGCTTAAATGATCAATATCATCTATTTCTGCTTTTTGATTCATTAAACTTACTAAATATTTAACAATGGATATAATATCCTCTTTAGTAAGAACTAATGTATCTATACTAGTATCACTACCTAGTTTTCTATTAATTTTATATCTTCCTACTTCTCCTAAATTATATCTTTTATCAGAAAAGAAAAGTTTATCAATAATACCACGAGCAGTATCATCATCTGGAGGATCTGTTCCTCTAAGTTGACGATAAATATGTTGTACGGCTTCTAATTCTGAAGAAGATGGATCTTTCTGTAATGTGTTATATATAATAGAATAATCTTCTTTGATATTTTCTCTTTGAAGAATAACTACAGTTGTATCTGCTTCTAAAATTAGATTAATATTATTTTCATCTAAAACAACATCACGTTCTAGAATAATTTCATTTCTTTCTATTGTAATAACTTCTCCTGTATCTTCATCTACAAAATCTTCTGTCCATGTACGAAGTACACGAGCAGCTAACTTTCTTCCGATTGCGTCTTGTAATGATTTTTCATCTGCAGGAATTTCATCTGCTAAATCAAATAAATCTAATATTTGTTTATCAGAATCAAAACCAATAGCACGTAATAAAGTGGTTACAGGAAATTTCTTTTTACGATCGATATATGCATACATTACTGTATTAATATCTGTTGCAAATTCCATCCAAGCTCCTTTAAAAGGAATAACTCTAGCAGAGTAAATTTTGGTTCCATTTGGATGTAAACTCTGACCAAAAAATACTCCAGGAGAACGGTGTAACTGAGAAACAATAACTCTTTCAGCACCATTAATCACAAAAGTACCCTTAGGAGTCATATAAGGAATATTTCCTAAGAAAACATCTTGAACAATAGTTTCGAAATCAACATGTTCTTCATCGTTACAAGAAAGGCGAAGTTTTGCTTTTAGAGGTACACTATAAGTTAAACCTCTTTGCATACATTCAGGGATAGTATAACGAGGAGGATCAACAAAATAATCTAAGAACTCTAATACGAATATATTCCTAGCATCTGTAATAGGATAATTTTCTTGGAATACACGATAAAGTCCTTCATTAATTCTGTTTTCAGGAGTTGTTTCTAATTGAAAAAACTCTTGAAAAGATTTAATTTGGATTTCTAAGAAATCTGGATAATCGGCAGGTTTAATTTTACCGAAATTGTGCCTTTTAGCGGCTTGTGTTAATATGGCTTCATTCATATCTATATAGATGATGTTTTTTTTCAAGAAAGAAATAAAATTTATTTCCTTCATTAGTCCTTAACAAAATGCCAAACAAGTATCTTTTAGATACCACAATAGGCTTAGCCGAAAACAGGTATGTTAACGGCTAAGCCTTTTAAATTATAAGCCCTTTGGCATTGGGCAGGTTCAATTAATTACTTAATTTCTACCTGAGCACCAACTTCTTCAAGAGCAGCTTTGATTTTTTCAGCTTCGTCCTTAGGAACTCCTTGTTTGATTGGAGCCGGAGCACCATCAACCAATTCTTTAGCTTCTTTCAAACCTACACCTAATAGGCCTTTAACTTCTTTTACAACTTTAAGTTTTCCAGCTCCAGCCGATTGAAGGATAACATCAAATTCTGTTTTCTCTTCAGCAGCGTCTCCGCCACCACCGCCAGGACCAGCAGCAACTGCAACAGCAGCAGCAGCAGGTTCAATACCGTACTCTTCTTTTAATATGTCAGCTAACTCTTTTACTTCTTTAACAGTTAGTCCAACTAGTTGTTCTGCAAATGATTTCAAATCCGCCATTATTTAACGTCTTTAAAGTGTTTAAAAATATTAGTTATTAATATGGAGGCGTAAACTTGGAAGCCTTACCTATTTATCGCCACGTTCTTCAAGAGCTTTTAATAAACCAGAAAGCGTATTTCCTCCTGATTGTAAAGATCCGATAACGTTTTTAATTGGTGATTGAAGTAACAAAATTACATCTCCAATGAGATCTTCTTTTGATTTCAAATCTGCCAATGGTTGAATTTGGTCATCACCCACATAAACATCTGAATCAATATAAGCTGCTTTTAAAGCAGGTTTTTCAACATCTTTCGTTCTAAAATCTTTTAAGATTTTAGCTGGAAGATTTGCTGTTTCAGAAAAAATTAAGGTTGATTGACCTTTTAAAACATCATATAAAGGAGCATATCCTTTAGAATCTTCAAATGTTTCAAGAGCTTTTTGAATTAAAGTATTTTTATATACTTTAACCGAAACTCCTTTTTCAAAACATTTTCTACGAAAATCACTAATGTCTGCTACCGTCATTGATGATGAATCAGCGATATAAAAGAAATTATTATTGGCAAACTTATCTTTTAATTCTTCGATAGTTGCCGTTTTTTGATCTTTAGTCATGATATTTCCCTTTTAAAGAGATTATGCTAAATGTATTATTTAGCATAATATCATTTCAATAATGATATTATTTAATTGATTTAGTATCTACAGCAATTCCAGGACTCATAGTTGAAGCTACTGTTACAGACTTCATATAAGCTCCTTTTGCTGATGATGGTTTCATTTTCATTAAAGTACCTAATAATTCATTAGCATTTTCTGTTAACTTATTAGGTTCAAAAGAAACTCTTCCAATAGACGCATGGATAATTCCAAATTTGTCTACACGAAAAGAAATCTTTCCTCCTTTAACATCAGAAACAGCAGCTCCCACATTTGGAGTAACTGTACCTGTTTTAGGGTTTGGCATTAATCCTCTAGGACCTAAAACACGTCCTAAACGACCAATTTTAGCCATTACATTAGGCATTGCTACAACTACATCAAAATCAGTCCAACCACCTTGTACTTTTTGAATAAGTTCATCTAAGCCTACATAATCTGCTCCAGCAGCTTTTGCTTCATCTTCTTTGTCTGCTGTACAAAAAACTAATACTTTTTTAGTTTTTCCTGTACCATTAGGCAAAGTTACAGTTCCACGAATTGCTTGATCTGCTTTACGTGGATCTACACCTAATCTAATGTGTAGATCAACAGAAGAATCAAATCTTGTTAAGTTGACATCTTTAACAAGAGCCATAGCTTCATTAATGCTATAAAGTTTTCCTTCTTCTATTTTTGCAATTGCAGCTGCTTTTCTTTTAGAAATTTTAGCCATTATAAATAATTTTGTGAGGTACTAACGTCAATATGACTTCCTCTTGAATAATTTGTTTATGCATCAGTGCTTGCATCTCCAGCCCAAGGAGCATTGCCACTAATAGTAATCCCCATACTTCTTGCAGTTCCTGCGATCATTTTCATAGCAGATTCTACTGTAAAAGCATTTAAATCAGGCATTTTACTTTCGGCAATTTCTTTTACATCATCCCATGTTACTGAACCTACTTTATCACGATTAGGAACAGAAGATCCTCCTTTTAATTTAGCTTTTTGCAATAATTGTACTGCAGCAGGAGGTGTTTTTATAATGAATGAAAAAGATTTATCCTTAAAAACTGTGATAACTACAGGTAATACTTGTCCTGCCCTATCTTGAGTTTCAGCATTAAAACGCTTACAAAACTCCATGATATTTACTCCTTTAGCACCCAATGCTGGACCTACAGGAGGAGCTGGATTTGCACCACCGCCTTTCACTTGTAATTTGATAAACGTATCGACTTCTTTAGCCATTATGTTACGCTTTTTCCTTTGTTAAAAAATATATTTATTCATCATAATACCAGAAGCCCTTTCCTTTCTCACCTAGGAAAACGGGAATTATGATTGTTTTTCTACTTGCATAAAGTTAAGTTCTACTTGAGTACCTCTACCAAATATTTTAACTATAACTTTAAGTTTTTTCTTTTCTTCGTTTATTTCTTCAATATCTCCAACAAACCCACTAAATGCTCCATCTATTATTTTGACAGTTTCACCTATTAAATAAGGCTCTAACATAGATTCTCCTGCATCTTGAGATTCATCTACTTTTCCTAACATTCTGTTAGCTTCTGCAGGTTTCATTGGAATAGGTCTGTTTTTTTCTATAAAATAAATTACATTAGGCAAATTTTGGATAGCCGTAATAATTTCTCCTGTTAGTTTAGTTGGTATTGCTTCTATTAAGATATATCCAGGTAAAATGTTTCTATCCTGAATTACTTTTTTTCCATTACGGATTTTATATACTTTCTCGGTAGGTACAAGAACAGAAGTGACATTACTCTCCCATTTATTACGTTGAATTTCTAATTCTATCCTTTCTTTAATTGCTCTTTCTTTTCCACTAATAACTCTTAAAGAATACCACCTTTTATCGTCCATAATAAAGTATTATCTTAAAATCCAAAAAGTTCAGGAAGACTATAAATAAAGTCCATTCCTATTCTTGAAATACCATCCATAAAGAAAATTATGAGTGTAATTATAATTGTTCCAATAAGCACAACAGTTGTTGTACTTTGAAGGCTTTCCCAAGAAGGCCAAGAAACCTTATTGACTAATTCGTCATAACTTTCTTTAATATATAATGTAATTTTTTCCATTATCCAAAAACTAATTTTGCACGGGCGGTAGGACTTGAACCCACAACCTTTGGTTTTGGAGACCACTGCTCTACCAATTGAGCTACGCCCGTTTATGCGAAAAATTAAGTACTTCAAAAGAGGTACTTAACTTTCCGCTTAAATATTAATTTCCGCTTAATTCAGCGTTATTATTCTAAAGTAAATGCTTACTTAATAATTTCAGTTACCTGACCTGCACCTACAGTACGACCTCCTTCACGGATAGCAAAACGAAGTCCTTTTTCCATAGCAATTGCATTGATTAATTTTACTTCAATAGTAACATTATCACCAGGCATTACCATTTCTACATTTTCTGGTAAACTAACATCACCAGTTACATCTGTAGTACGGAAATAAAATTGAGGGCGGTATCCGTTAAAGAAAGGAGTGTGACGTCCACCTTCTTCCTTACTTAATACATATACTTCACATTTGAAGTGTGTATGAGGAGTAACAGAACCAGGAGCACAAATTACTTGTCCACGTTTGATATCTGTTTTATCAATACCTCTTAAAAGAATACCTGCATTATCACCAGCTTCTCCTCTAGTTAAGATTTTACGGAACATCTCTACCCCTGTACAAGTTGAAGTCAATGGTTTTTCATCAGCTTTCATCATACCAATAATCTCAACGTTATCTCCTACATTGATTACTCCACGTTCGATACGACCTGTAGCAACTGTACCACGACCTGTAATAGAGAATACATCTTCAATAGGCATTAAGAATTTTTGGTCTATTAAACGTACTGGCTCTGGAATATCAGCATCACAAGCAGCCATTAAGTTTAAAATTGCTTGTTTAGCATCAGCATCTCCTTCAAGAGCTTTAAGAGCTGAACCAGCAATGATAGAAGCATTATCTCCATCAAACTCATATTGATCTAAAAGTTCACGAACTTCCATTTCTACAAGTTCTAACATTTCAGGATCATCTACGAGATCAACTTTATTCATAAATACTACAATCTTAGGTACACCAACCTGGCGAGCCAAAAGAATGTGTTCACGAGTTTGAGGCATAGGACCATCTGTAGCCGCAACTACAAGAATAGCACCATCCATTTGAGCAGCACCAGTAACCATATTTTTCACATAATCCGCGTGACCTGGACAGTCCACGTGTGCATAGTGACGATTTCCTGTTTCATACTCTACGTGAGCAGTGTTGATAGTGATACCACGCTCTCTTTCCTCTGGAGCAGAGTCGATAGTATCATAATCCATTTTTTCTGCACCGCCATCTTCGGCAAGTACATAGGTAATAGCGGCAGTTAATGTTGTCTTGCCGTGGTCAACGTGACCAATAGTACCGATATTGAGATGAGGTTTATTCCTCTCAAAAGTTTCCTTAGCCATCGGTTATTTTTTTTTCTATGATGAAATGAATAAATAAATTAAAAAATATGTAACAAAGAGCCAATGAAGGGATTTGAACCCCCGACCCCTTCCTTACCATGGAAGTGC
>JAHDFV010000162.1 GCA_020627985.1 Saprospiraceae bacterium | reverse complement strand
TTAATTCTCAATCAGCCAAATTAACATTTTTATTTTAACTCATTTAAAAAGATGGGAAATAACATTTACGATTTATCTATTATATCTTCGAAATGAATACTTCTTTTATATTTTTGTTTACATATTTTAGAATTTTGAAGGTATGAGTCATAAAATATTAGGAATTGATATTGGAGGAACTGGAATCAAATTAGCTATAGTTGATACAGAAACAGGTAAAATGCTTACAGATAGAATTCGAGTAGCAACGCCTAAACCCGCTTCTCCTGAAGCAGTAGTTGATTTAATTTCAGAATGGGTCTTACGATTGGATTGGAAAGGCCCCATTGGATGTGGATTTCCAAGTATCATTAAAAATGGTGTTGCCACTACAGCAACCAATGTAGATAAATCTTGGATCGGATTAAATATCAATACATATTTCTCAAAAATTTTAAATACAAATTGTACTGTCATCAATGATGCAGATGCTGCGGGATTAGCTGAAATGGAATTTGGTGCAGGTAAAGATAAAAAAGGAGTGGTTCTTTTACTGACGCTTGGAACGGGGATAGGATCCGCTTTATTTATAGATGGCAAACTTGTTCCCAATACTGAAATGGGACATTTATTTTTTAAAGACGCTATCGCCGAAAAATACACATCGAATCGTACTCGAAAAATTGAAGAATTAAATTGGGTAGATTGGGGCAATCGATTAAATGAATATTTACAACATATTGATCGGCTCTTTTCTCCTGAATTTCTAATCTTAGGTGGAGGGGTAAGTAAAGAATTCAAAAAGTATAAAAAATATTTAAAAACAGATTTTCCAATTGTACCCGCCCAACAAAAAAATGCAGCAGGTGTGATCGGAGCAGCATTAGCTGCAAGAATAGCGATTCAAAAATGATTGAACAACGAACCATTGAGCTAAGCCCACAACCAAGGGGATTTCATATTATTACTTCTGAAATTTTATCTCATTTAGGCACTCTACCTCAGGTAGGATTACTACATCTTTTTATTCAACATACTTCTGCAGGATTAACCATCAATGAAAATGCTGACCCTGATGTAAGAATAGATTTTGAAAGTATTTACAATAAATTAGTACCTGAAAATTTACCATTCTTAGTACACACTTTAGAAGGTCCTGATGATATGCCTGCTCATATCAAAGCCTCAATGGTTGGATCTTCCATTTCTATACCTATTACAAATGGCGCTTTAAATTTGGGTACATGGCAAGGTATCTATTTATGTGAATTTAGAAATCGGGGTGGTGTAAGAAAATTAATTGCCACTATACATTCTTAGTGTATCAATTAAAAAAGGATATTCAAAAGTGAATATCCTTTTTTAATTTAAGAGTGGTGTATTATTGTATTATTTAACTTCTTCCTCTTCTTTTACAAGAAGTTGAAATCCGTTACCATGAATATTTACGATTTCAATATTTTCATCTCGCTTTAAGTACTTTCTTAGTTTTGTTACAAAAACATCCATACTTCTAGCCGTGAAATAATTGTCTTCACCCCAGATTTTTGTTAAGGCTGAAGACCTAGGTAAAATATCATTCATATGAAGGCAAAACATTTTTAATAATTGAGCTTCTTTAGGTGAAAGCTTATCTGTTTCTTCTCCTTCGAAGGATAAAATTCTTAATGGGAAATTAAAATGGAATTTTGTTCCAATATTAAATTCTTTTTGGTCGTCTTCCTTTTTAGAAATGGCTTGACTTCTTTTTAATACTGCTTGAATTCTATAAAGTAATTCTTCAGAATTAAATGGTTTAGTAATATAATCATCTGCACCAATTTTAAACCCTTGAAGAATATCATCCTTCAATGTTTTGGCTGTCAGAAAAATTATAGGCATTTCACGGTTTTGTTCTCTAACTTCTTTTGCTAAAGTAAAACCATCTTTTTTGGGCATCATTACATCAAAGATGCAAAGATCAAATTCTCCTTTTCTAAAGCTTTCTAATCCTGCTACACCGTCAGTTGCCAGTACAACATGAAATTCATGCATTTCTAGGTAAGACCTTAATACATCCCCAAAATTCTGATCATCTTCTACCAATAGAATACGTGGGCTTGTCACATTCGTCATATCGCTTTGAGTTTTTTACTTAATTTAAAAACACTATAGCAGCACATTATGCTGCCTATTGATTTACGAGGTAAGGAAAAAAGAGAATGAATTCTGATCCTTTTCCTACTTCACTTTTTACTTCAATTTGTCCTTTGTGAGCATTTGATATCGCTTTAACATAACTTAAACCTAAACCAAATCCTTTGACATCATGTAAGTTACCTGTATGCACTCTATAAAATTTATCAAAGATGTGCTTTAAGGCTTCTTTGGACATTCCAATGCCATTATCTTTTACTTTAATTTTAATCCCATTTGATACATTTTCTGTCGTTACAGAAATCGTTGGATTATCCTTTGAGTATTTATACGCATTATCGAGCAAATTGTTAACTACATTCGAAAAATGAGTAAGATCTGCTTCTATAAACGAATTTGTTGCGTTCAGAATTGCCTCAGCCTTGCCTCCATTTCGCTCAATTCGTAATCCAATATTATTTACAGCTTGTCTGATGACCTCATGTGCATCCACTTGAGTCAATTTCAATTGAAAATCTTGCTTGTCTAGTAATGCCATTTGCAAGACCTTTTCCACCTGATTATTCATCCTTCTATTCTCTTGCTTAATGATATTCGCAAAGCGCTGTACTTTTTCTGGACTCCCCGAAATCATTGGACTGGTAATAGAATCTGATGCTAATGAAATAGTTGCAATCGGTGTTTTAAACTCATGTGTCATATTGTTGATGAAATCCGATTTAATCATCGATAATTTTTTCTGGGTAAATATGACTTGCATGGTATAAACGAAGCAAAACAGGATAATCCCTGTAAATAAAATGGCTGCACCTAAAGTCATCCAAACTCCCCTCCAAACATATCCAGTCTTGTTTGGAAAATGGATATTTAAATAACCTGGTGGCTCTAATTTGGGTGAACTTTGAAACAATTGAACATTAAATTTCGAATTTTGTAAATCCGAATGATTTTGAGGTTCATATTCTATATCAGGTAAGGAAACAGCCTGTGAGCCGAAATCATCTTCATCATTTGCCACATAACAATATTTCCCATCTCTAATGATAAACGCCTCTCTTATAGGAGAATATACACCATAAGTATAATTTAAATCTATATTTCTATTTTTTAATTCTTGCTTGAGATAAGTGTCTAAATGTTCGTTGCGGATACGTTCTTCTAATGGGTGATCTAGTAAATTGAGTTTAGTTAATCGTTGTTCAAAAATACGATCAATCATTCTAGATTCTTCCTTTTTGCATTCTATGCAATTGCATTCTAACTTACCAGTATGGTTAACTAATAAGGTATCGAATCTATGTTTTTTAGAAAAAATGCCAAAACCAATTCCTTCTGTCACGCTATAAAGATCTGGTTCTCCACCTATAATTGTTTTGCTATTTAAAAAGCGGTCTGGATTCCAGATGGTTTGATCTAATCTTCTATTTTCTTCTTTTTCTAAACGTTCTGAGACATTATTCAGGGCAACAAATACATTTTCATCAAAGAAACCTTCTTCTAATCGAAGACGTTCTCCAATCCAATAAATTTGTAGTGCTACTATTCCCATTAAGGCAACACTCATTAAAATAATAATTCCCCAAATCGCATTTTTGCTCATAAAAGCAGATCGTAATTTTTATCTATAAATCATTTCTCGTTTGATTTATAGATTGATTGATTTTCATTTATTGTTAAATATAAGATTAATATACAAACTTTAACATTTACAAATGTATAGGGATTATGCAACCCTTGCTCGAGATTAACTGTCTTTTAACTTTTGAACGATCAACCTTAATTTTTATTTATTTATTTTTATTATTAAATGATAAATTTTCCTTTATGAAAAATGAAGGAAATTCAAATTACTGACTTATGAAAAAGGGTATTTTATTTATAATCTTTTCGCTTTTGATGGTTTCTTCTATAATAGTTCAAGCTCAAGATGAAAAGAAAATTGTCATCATTAAAAAAACGATTGATAAAGATGGCAACGAGACTGTAACTGAAACAGTGATTGAGGGAGATGATGTTGATGAATTTGAAGTTGAGAAGTATGAGATTGAATCTATTGATGATCTTGATATCGACATTGATATACAAAAAATCATAACAGAAAATTCAAGTGAAAATAAAAATAGAATTATTAAAATAATTACAGAAGGAGAAGATGGACAAGAAATAAAAGTTGATGTTAATGCTTCTGGTAATGAAATAAAAACGATTAATATTAAAGGAGATGATTCTAAAATGATTTTTTTAGAAGGGGATAATTTGCCAGAAGATATTGAAAAGATTTTAGAAGGTAAAGGAATTAAAATTGATCTTAATAATGAATCTCATCGCATTATTATTAAAGATGATGGTGAACCCAAAGCTTTTTTAGGTGTATGGCCAGGTGAAGAAACGAATGAAGGAGTTACTTTAGGTGGTATTGTGGAAAATTCTGCTGCTGAAAAATCAGGATTAAAAGAAGGAGATGTGGTTACTTCTATTGCTGATAAAACCGTTAAATCGTTTTCTGATTTATCTAAAATAATTAAAAGTAAAGCTCCAGGTGACGAAGTAAAAATTCAATACATTCGTGAAAATGAAAATAGATCTACAATTGTAAAATTAGGCGAAAGCAAAAGGGATGTTCGTAAAGAATATATCACTAAAATTCCTCGTTCTTTCAATTCTTGTAAAGATATAAAGTCTTTATCCAAAGAAGATCTATTTATGAGAGGTTATTCTTTTTCAAATTCTTGTTGCAAGAATGAATATGCAGAGAAAGCTTATATCGGAATTATGATCTCAAACACAGAAGAAGATAAAGTAATTATTCAAGATGTTCATAGAGATGGAGATCAATTACAATCTAATGATATCATTACTAAATTTGGTAGAAGTAAAGTTTCTGATGTGAACCAATTAATAGATCTTGTTCGAACTTATGAACCTGGTGATCGAGTAAAAATAAAATTCATTCGCGATGGAAAAGAGATGAAGGAGAAAGTTACTTTATTAGGTAGAAATGTAAAAATATGTTGTACAACAAATGATTGTTGTAATCCTAAAGAAAATGACATTAATATAGATAATATTGAAGAAGATCTTTCCATCAATATTATTAAATCAGATTTAGGAAATGCAAGATTAGAATTATCTGAAGTAAAATTATTTCCGAATCCGAATAATGGAAAATTCTCTTTAAATTTTGTTTCAGAAGATTTATCTCCTTTAACCATATCTGTAACAGATGCTACAGGTAAAGAAATTGTTAGAGATGAAATTCAAGAATTTAATGGCAAGTATACTGGAGAATTTACTTTAGCTGGAAATTCACCTGGCATTTATTTTGTAAATATTTCGCAGAATAATAAAATTTATATTGAAAAAGTTATTTTTAATAATCAGAAATAATTAATTCATAAAGCTTAAAAAAGCCGATTCAAGAATAATTTGAATCGGCTTTTTTTATTTAATAATGTATTTGATTTTTAAGCAATGGCATCATCAGGTACAATTGCATTAATATTTACTAATTCTTTTTTTAATTCAGAATTTACTTCTTCACTAATTTCAACTAAAGGCAATCTCGTTTCTCTCCGACATAAGCCCATCATTTCCATGGCTGCTTTTATTCCAGCAGGATTACCATCCTTGTATAACCATGGATGAATATCAGATATTTTTAAGTGAATTTTATTCGCTTTCGTATAATTATTATTTAAGCCCAAACTAATTATAGAAGAAAACACTTTTGGCAAAGCATTCGCAATAACAGAAATAACACCATCTCCTCCAATTGAAAGAAGGGGCAATGCTATTGTATCGTCTCCAGATAAAACTAAAAAATTATTTGGTTTATGTTTTATGATTTTAGTTGCTTGACTTAAATCATAAGCCGCTTCTTTAATCGCAATAAATTTAGAAGAAGTATGCGCCAATTTCAACGTCGTTTCGGCATCAATATTAGAACCTGTTCTACTTGGAACATTATATATAATAATTGGGCGAGGAGCCTTTTGTGCCAGAGCCATATAGTGTTGAAAAATTCCTTCTTGACTTGGTTTATTATAAGATGGACTACTAATTAAAATGGCATCAACTCCTTCAAAATGATATAAACTCATCTCTTCCAAAATAGCAGAAGTATTATTCCCTCCAAATCCAGCAACAATAGGTAACCTACCATTATTTATTCTAATCGTAAAATCTAAAACTTCATGTTTTTCTTTACGACTTAGTGTAGCTGATTCCCCCGTTGTACCTAATGAAACTAAAAAGTTGACTTCTCCATCTATACAATTTTCTATAATTTTCTGTAAAGATTTATAATCAATTTCTCCCTCCTTAAAAGGTGTAACTAAAGCTACTCCAGTTCCTTTAAACCGTTTGTGATTCATTCGGTTTATTGTTGAATGTTTTTAAATAAGTATCTAACAGCCCAACAAAATGAGCATCATCTTTTTTCTTTTCGTTGATCATTAATTCATAAGCTTCTGTATTATTTGAATTTCTTCCTACTCTAAAAGAAGCTTTCGAAAGTGCCATAATATAATCTCCATGTAGATAAGGTGTTTCAAAAAAGTTTATCACAATATCAAAGGATTGTTCAATAAATCTTTTTACATCCTCATTTTCTGGTACGCCCTTCCAGTTTAAATCACTTAAATTATAATTTTTAAATAAAACGACATTTGTGTCATTTTTATCTTTTTTCTTATTAATAAAACCAAGAAAGGAAACTCTTTTCTTATCCTTATTTCTTAATCGCTCTACATATTGCATCACTAACTCCTCTTGCTTTTTATCTGTAGCATTGAAAAGAATTCCAACTTTTTGAGCTTCTTCAAAAGGAGTTGATTTTCGAATGATATTTGCATTCTTTTTCATCTCATTCTTGAGGTTTCTCTTATGTAAATTCAATTTTATATTATCTAAAAAAGACATAATTTTTCGTTTGGAATGTGTCTTCCTATCACATTATTTTTTATCAGATTCATTTACCGCAACGCTTGCCAGTTTCTTAGAATCTTTATAGATGCCAATATTTCTATACTTCAATAATCTTGCTTCCAATAGCTTATCCATTGGAATAGCTTTCAATTCTGCAATTTCTTTTTTGATGTGTTTCTTTAAAACCTTAGACATTTCTAATGGCGCTGCATGAGCACCTCCCAAAGGTTCTTTTATAATCCCATCAATAATACCAAATTCATGCATATGTTCAGCAGTTAATTTCAAGGCTTCTGCTGCTTGCTCTTTAAAATCCCAACTTCTCCAAAGGATTGATGAACAAGACTCAGGTGATATAACAGAATACCAAGTGTTTTCCATCATAAACACTTTATCCCCTAGACCAATGCCAATTGCTCCTCCTGAAGCTCCTTCTCCTATCACAATACAAACGATTTGAGTTCTTAATTGGGCCATTTCAAAAAGGTTACGAGCAATCGCTTCTGCTTGTCCCCTTTCTTCAGCTTCTATACCAGGAAAAGCACCTGGTGTATCAATCAAGCAAACCACAGGAAAACCAAAACGTTCGGCTAATTTCATGAGTCGAAGCGCCTTTCTGTAGCCTTCAGGATTAGCCATACCAAAATTACGATATTGCCGCATTTTAGTATTCACTCCTTTTTGGTGCCCTAGAATTACAACAGTTTGTCCATCTATTTTACCAATCCCACCAACAATTGCTTTATCATCTTTAAAATAACGATCCCCATGAAGTTCTCTAAACTTCTTGCACATGTTTTCAATATAGAAATTAGTGTATGGACGATCAGGATGTCGACTCAATTGTACTTTTTGCCAACCCGTAAGGTTACTATAAATCTCTTTTTGAGCTGCTTTAATTTTCTTATCTAATTCTTTTATGGAAGCTGATACATCAATGTCCCCTTGAGCTTCTATCTCTTTTATTTTTTCTAATTGTTTATATAGATTTTCTAACGGTCGTTCGAAATCAAGGAATACCATATGTATGTTTGATTTTATTAGGTGAAACATGATAGTTTCTCACATTAAAATATATTTAATGCACTACAAATTTACTAATTGAAAACAGTTTAAACGAGAAAGATTAAATTTTTTAATTTTTTTTTGCAAAACTATTTGACAATTGACAAAATCTAACATACATTTGTGATCGCTACGAAAGGGTAGCAAGTTAGTAATAACTTTGGTCTGGTAGTTCAGCTGGTTAGAATACCTGCCTGTCACGCAGGGGGTCGCGG
>JAHDFV010000161.1 GCA_020627985.1 Saprospiraceae bacterium | reverse complement strand
TTGTAAAATTCTTTACTATAAATTCAAATTCTTAAAAAGAAAAGAATGTAATTAGAGAACTGGACAAATACATTTCATGATTTTAAACAACAAACAAAAGGAAGCACTAGCATCTATCTGTGATGCATTTATCCCAACCATTATCAAGCCTAATGATCCAACAGGTTATTGGTCTAGAAAGGCATCTGACATTCCAGTAGTTGAAAAAATTACAGAAATCATTTCTTCTTTACCCTTAGAAACGCAAAAAGAATTTATTGATTTAATCAATATTCTAAATAGCAATGTTCTTGGATTGACCTGGTGGGGAAGTTTTAAATCGGTATCAGATTTAAATGCGAATCAAAGAGAAAAGCTTTTATTGTCTTGGTCTAAAAGTTCCCTTCCATTGTTAAGAAATGGATATAATTCGATTAAGAAATTAGTTTCCATTATTTACTTTTCTTATACGAATGAAGGAGTTAATCCCAATTGGGAATTAATTGGATACCCTGGTCCTTTCCAGAAATATGAAATTCCGATATCAAAAACTAATGGAATTAAGACTGAAGTAATATCTAAAGATAAAACAATCAGTTGTGATGTTGTAGTAATTGGATCTGGTGCGGGAGGCGGCGTAATGGCTTCTGAGCTTGTTAAAAAAGGATATGATGTCATAGTGCTTGAAAAAGGTAGTAATTGCCAGGAAGAGGCTATGACAGGGAATGAGTTAGAAATGCTGAGTAAGATGTATGATCGAAAAGGAGCTTTCACGACAAGAGATGGTTCAACTCTAATTTTAGCAGGAAGTTGTTTAGGAGGGGGGACCACTGTCAATTGGTCTGCTTCTTTTAGAACACCAGATTATATCTTAAATGAATGGGCAAAAGAACATGATAACCCACATTTTTTAGATGACGAATATAAAAAGTGTTTTGAATTCATAGAACAGAAAACGAATATCAATACTGATCTATCCATTCATAATCCACAAAACCAAGCCTTGGTAAATGGAGCAAAGAAATTAGGATACCACTTTGGTAAAATACCTCGTAATGTTAAACCACCATCTAACGAAGCAAATAAGGTAAAGTATTGGAAAGCACAAGGTTTTGGGGGGCTAGGAGATTCTTGGGGATATAAGCAAGGAACGCTTAAAACCTTCTTGCAAGATGCCTTTGATGAAGGTGCTCGAATATTTACGAATACAAGAGCGTTAAAAGTAGAACATAGAAATGGAGAAATAACAGGTGTCTTAGCTCAACAAAATAATGCAAATAATATATCTTACTCTCTGAAAATCAGTTGTAAAAAGGTAGTTGTTTCAGGTGGAGCTTTACATACTCCTGTCATTCTCAAACAAAGCGGATTAACTCATCCTCAAATTGGGAAGAACTTATATTTACATCCAGTAAATGCGGTTTCAGCACTTTATGGAGAAAACATGGATGCTTGGTATGGTCCTATGATGTCAGCAGTATCAGATGAGTTTATTAGACTCTCGGGAAACTTTGGTTATAAAATTGAAACACCTCCTTTGCATAGCGGTTTTTCTGCATTGGCTACTCCTTGGACTTCAGGTGAAGATTTTAAAACGAATATGCTAAATATTCGGAAATTAGGAACCTTTATTGTCTTGACAAGAGATAAATATGGTGGGAAAGTAAAAGTGAGTAAAGAAGGAAGACCGATCGTCGATTATAAATTAAATCCTTTTGATAAAAATCATTTGATTCATGGAATCAAAGAATGTGTAAAGATACATGCTGCAGCAGGAGCAAAAAAGATTAGGCTTTTACATAATCAGATGTATGAATGCGATATCAAAAAAGATAATCTAGATCAATTTATCGATAAAATAGGAAAAATAAATTGGGCAAAAAATAGATTCATTATGTATTCTGCACATCAAATGGGTACCTGTAGAATGGGAGGAAGAGCAAAAGATCATCCTTTAAAACCAACAGGGGAAACTCGAGAAATTAAAAATTTATTCGTAGCAGATGCAAGTGCATTTCCAAGATGTTCTGGTGTAAATCCTATGCTTTCCATACAAGCATTGGCTTATTATATTTCAAAGCATATATAAACTATTTAACCAAAACACTATCTCGATTATTGGTTTCATTGCATTCCATTACAATTTGATTGGCATCTACAAAAACAATTAAGACCTTATTATATTTAGTCTGCTTTTTACGGCTAATTTTCATTTCACCACTGATACTTTCACCAGGGAATAAAATTCCTTGAGTTTCTTTTAAACCTTTCAAGTACATTTCATCAGCAGGAATCGCTCCTCTAGAAAATTTAGGAGAACCTGCAAAATATGCTCGAACCATAATATTATCTTCCACATTCTTTTTATCACCAATGATATTAATGGCTCCTTTTCCTGTATTAGTAATTTTGAATTTGATGTAAGCATTCTTCGGATCTTTCTTGACTAATACTAAACTATCCATCACAAGATCAGGACATAGTTTCCGATTAAATCCATTGTTATTTCCACCTCCAGTATTTACTGTGAAAACTTCTTTGCCTCTTAATTCTTTAGGTATTTTAATTTTATATTCTGCTGATTCAGATTGACCAGGTTTTAAATTGAATTTTTCATTTTTCAATTTTTCAATGATCAATTTTTCATATTGCGCGATGCTTGTATTTTTAATACCTTCATCCACTTTTAAAATTAAATTATCTTGGTATTCAGCTCTAGTTTCCTTGGATAATAATTTACTACCTGTATTGGTTTGTCTAAATTTTACTTTAAAAGACTTTTTCTTAGAACTAATTACTTCAGCATTGCTAAAATAAACTCGATATCCTTCATAGCCTTTTTCATTCTGAGCAGAAATACTACTTAAAAAGAAAATTGTAAAAATGAGTACATGTAAAAATTTCATGTTGTTTACCTTCGTTATAAAATCTATCTTTTAAACGACTAACACATCAAAATGTTATCTTATTATATGTTATAGATTTCTAATATTAATCATAAATCTAATGCCAATTATCGTTCCAAATCTAATTTATTAGAATAAATATCTAAATTGCAGCCTGTGAACGTACCGTTTTTTATAGCAAACAAAGTAATTACCAATTCTAGTCAGTCTTTATCCAAAATGATAATTTGGATAAGCATTGTAGCTATGGCATTAAGCATGACGGTAATGATTGTTTCTACCTCATTATTTTCTGGTTTCAAAAACGAAATTTCGAATAAGATTTTTGGTTTTTGGGGACATATCCATATTATGGATTTCGAAAACGTCAGTTCAAATGCTTATGAAACTTCACCAATTTCAAAAAACCAAACATTTTATCCATCATTAGATACCATTAAATCTTTCACTTATCCGGAAACATTTTCATTTGCAGGATATGAAAATGAGGATTGGGTCAGCCCTAAAGAAACAAAAGGAGGCATTGCCCATATTCAATCTTTTGCACAAAAAATAGGTATCATTAAAACCAAAGATGAGATTGAAGGAATTGTAGTTAAAGGAGTAGGAGAGGATTATAATTGGAAATATCTGGATGAGTTTTTAGAAGAAGGAAGTGAAAGATTAGATCTAAATGATACCCTTTCAAGCCGGGATATTTTAATTTCTAGAAATACAGCGGATAGATTAAAACTAGAAATTAATGATATGTTTTTGATGTTTTTCATCAAAAATGGAAAAGACACTAAAAAAAGGTTAAAAGTAAAAGGGATTTACAAAACAGGATTGGAAGAATACGATTCCAAATTTGCATTGGTAGATATTCGACTAATTCAAGAAGTAAATAATTGGAAATCAGATGAAATTTCAGGCTTTGAAATTTTTATTGATGATATGAAGGATCTGGAACATATTGGTAGTGCAGTCTATGATATGTTACCCATGGACTTATATTGCCAAACGATAAAACAAATAGAACCTAATATTTTCGGTTGGTTAGAATTGCAAGATGTCAATGAACGAGTTATTTTGATCTTGATGATCATTGTAGGACTCATTAATATGGCAACTGCTTTATTGGTTTTAATTTTAGAAAGAACCAATATGATTGGTATTCTAAAATCATTTGGATCGGATAATTGGACCATACAAAAGATATTCCTTTACTATGGAGGATATATTACAATTATTGGATTATTCTTAGGTAACTTAGTTGGAATCGGATTATGTTTACTTCAAAAGTATGGTGAAATAATAAAATTATCTGAAGAGGATTATTATGTTTCCGTTGCTCCAATTGATATGAATCTTTGGACGATACTTTTCTTAAACATAGGTACATTAGTAATTACAGTAATTATTTTAATAATACCTTCTTTATTGGTACGATATATTACACCTGTTAAAGCTGTTCGATTTAAATAATATATCACTTTAATGATTTTGGCTTAAAAAAGAAAGCTCGAATTACAATTTGAATATGATTCCAAATATTAGGCATAAATCCAAAATGCTTTTGAAGTACCGAATATCTATTTTTTAGTGATTCTTGATGTCTTTGTTTAGATAAACCACCCATTAAAAATTCGGAAAGGATTATTTTTGTATGAATGATAACATTTGCATTTTTAAGCCCATCAATAACCCAATCGATATCTGCGCAAAGATTATTATCGATATAAGGTTTTGCAATTGACCGCTTTAAAATAAAAGATTGATGGCTAACTACCATTCCTTTTGCCATATCTTTCCATTTTAAATTTTGTGGTAATAAATGTGGAGTTAACTCGCTTCTTAATCCCTGATGTTCTCGTTTTTCATTGACAAACATACATTCTCCATAATAGATATCTCCTTGTATTGAGTCTTGGAAGATGTTTTCAACTGTATTTTTTTGAGGAATATGATCCCCTGCATTCATAAACCAAATATAATCTCCAGTTGCCAATTTCATTCCTTTATTCATGGCATCATATAATCCCTTATCTTTTTCAGAAATATAAACATGAATAGATTCTTGATACTTTCGAATAATGTCATGGGTTCCATCATTGGATAAACCATCAACTATGATATATTCAATATTAGAATAGCTTTGTTGAATAATACTTCGTATCGTACCTTCAATAACATCTTTTCCATTATAAACCACAGTAATGATGCTCAATTTTGGACTCATATCCTTGTTATTTTATACCTTTGCTATTCAAAGGTAAAGCATAATCTAACAATATTTAAAAACTTAATTCAAAGGATTATTTTTTATTGGTACTGCGTTAATTATAGTTAAACTAAAAACGCTTTTAAAAATTTATTCGTTTAAAAAGAATGATGCCGAAATCGTTTCTAAAATCTATATTTTATTGTTGTCTATTTTTAATGGTGAATACCATTCAATTAGAAGCACAAGACCGTCCAAGCAAACCTTTTAAAAATAAATCAACACCACCAACTACTCAACCCAATTTAGATCCTTTAATTCCAAAAGAAGAAAAAGACACTTCAGATATTGTTACTCTTGAAAAAGCAAATGAAATTGAAGTATTTAATAAAGATGGAGAAGAGATTCGTTTTTTGAAAGGGGGGATTGTCTTAACTCAAAATGACGCAATTTTCTATAGTGATTCTGCTTATTTATATACCAATCAAAATGCTATTTCTGCTTGGAAAGAAGTTACAATTGTACAAAAAGATACTATCAATGTTTTTTCAGATACCTTAAAATATTTTGGTGATACTAAAGATGCTTATTTGATTGGAAATGTAGTTTTAACGGATACCACACAACAATTATTTACACAGCGATTGGATTATAATATGGAGACAAAAGTCGCTAAATACTTTTATGGAGGAGTGATAAAAACAGCTACGACTCAATTAACTAGTGAATCTTGTATTTATAATTCACAAACAAATAATGCTTTTTTTAAGGACAGTGTTTTAGTAATTAATGATGAATTTACCTTAAAAACAGATTCATTAAATTATAACACCCAAACTCAATTTTCAGAATTTCTAGGACCAACTTTGATTCTTCAAGATTCAGCTAAAATTTATACGGAATCAGGTTTTTATGATTATGAAAATAAATATGCTGAATTTGATAAAAATCCTCAATACATTAAAGGTGACAGAACAGCCTTAGCGAATTTTATGAAATATGATGGGAAATCAAAACAAGTTTTCCTTGAGGGTGATGCTAAGTTTAAAGAAAATAATAAATTTGCTTCAGCTGATAAAATGATTTACAATGAAGAAACAGATGAAACAAGACTTGAAGGAAACGCATATTTTAAGGATGAAGAAAATGAAGTAAATGCTGATGTAATTATTTATGATGGTAAAAATAAATCCTATACAACTGAAGGAAAAACAATAGCTAAATCTGAAGGGAATTTTATTACAGCAGATAATACCAAATATGATGCTGAGACTAAGACAAGATTTTTAGATGGCAATGTCTACATCGTAGATAAAGAACAAACCTTAAAAGCAAATGAAGTACAATTTAATGAAGAAACAGATGATGCTTTTGCTAGAGGTAAAGTGTATTGGAAAGATTCTGTAAATCAAATTACAATACGTACAGATGATTTATATTTTAATAAAGAAACAGAATACGTAAAAGCAATTGGTAGACCCATTATGACTTCCATTTTAGATGGAGATACTTTATACTTATCTGCTGACACTTTAATTTCTGAAAAATTAATATTACCCAATCAGGATACATTAGAACGATTAATCGCTTATAGAGATGTAAGAATATTTAAAAATGATTTTCAAGCAGTTTGTGATTCGATGGTTTATAATGTGACTGATTCTTTATTCTCTTTTTATTATCAACCTGTTATTTGGTCAGATTCGACTCAATTTTCTGCAGATACAACAAGATTTACTTTAAAAAATGAACGAATAGATTCTGTATTTTTATTACATTCAAGTTTAATTATAGATACTCCAGATGAACAATTTTTTAATCAAATTAAAGGAAGAAATATCACGGTGAAGTTTAATAATAATGAGCCACAAAATATGTTTGTCAATGGGAATAGTGAATCGGTGTATTATGTGCTAGATGATGATGAAGGGTATGTAGGTCCTAATAAAACAACTTGTAGCGATATGTATATGGCTTTTATAGATGGAGAATTAAATAAAATTAGATTTTATGGAGAACCCACATCTAATTTGATTCCCATGAAAGAAGCGAATCATGAACAATTAAAATTGAAAGGATTTAAGTGGGATAAACAAAACAGACCCATGTCTCCCGCAGATTTACATTCTCATCATTACATAGTAGGAAGTGAATTATTAAAAATTAATAAATAGTTTTTTACAAAATGAATAATAGATTTTATATCGTATTTATTTTTCTTTTAATAGCAAGTAATCTGTTAGGATCAGATTGGCAAGCAAAAAAAGAAAATGGAGATACTGCTTATCAGAAAAAAGATTATCAAACAGCGATACAATCTTACGAATCTGCGGTTAAGTTGCTCGGAAAGGAAAAAGCTTCTTCAGATTTATATTTTAATCTAGGTAATGCACATTATAAAAATAAAGCTTTAGCCCAATCTATTTTGTATTATGAAAAAGCTTTATTATTAAATGCGAATGATAAGGATATACAATTTAATTTAGATATTGCTAAAGAAGAAATTAAAGGAGAAGTAATACCTATTAGACCGTTCGTATTATTAAAATGGTGGAATAAAATTAAAATGTCATTTACCTCCTTTACTTGGAGTTTGATAGGTTTGTTTTTTCTTTGGCTTGGAGTATCAGGTTTGTTAGGATGGATGTTTTTAAAAGAAAGGAAACAGAAAAAATACAGTTTTCTTGTAGGTTGTATATCTCTATGTTTATCCATTATTCCGTTTATATTTTCTTTTCAAAAAAGTAGTATAGAATTTGATTCGAAAAGAGCCATTTATATGGAAAAAGAAACACCGCTAAGAAATGCACCTGATGGTACAGGTGAATTCATTATTCATGAAGGAACTGAAATGGAAATTTTAGATCGAATAGGAGAATGGTCAAAAGTTAGGTTATTAAATAGTGATGTAGGATGGGTTAAAAATAAAGAGATTGAAAAAATATAAATTTAGTTGTACATTTGCACTCAATAAATAATTAGTTCATTAACGATAAATTTTATCATGGCTTTTAAATTACCTTCATTACCTTACGATGTTAAAGCTTTAGAACCTCATATTGATTCTAAAACAATGACAATCCATCATGGAAAACACCACAATGGATATACTAATAAATTAAATGCAGCAATAGCTGATACGCCATTAGCTAAAAAATCTATTGAAGATATTTTAGCAAAAGTTTCTAAGCACGGAGATGCAGTTAGAAATAATGGTGGTGGATATTATAACCACAG
>JAHDFV010000160.1 GCA_020627985.1 Saprospiraceae bacterium | reverse complement strand
ACTAACATCTTCTATTGAATATTTACTTTTAATTTTTTGTTGCTCTTTTTTAATTACATCCCATAATTCTTGATTATATTTTTCCATCTTTACTTTACACGATATACAGCCTAATCTTAAAGCAGGACATTTCAACTTTATCTCTTCTGATATTTCTATTTTTCGATTCATATATACCCTTTGATTTGTAATTAAATGTAAATATAAAAGCAATGCAAAAATATTGATATTATCGAAAAGTGAAAAAAATCATCATTAGATGCAGCGAAAATGAAATTATACCGATTTATTAAGTACAAACCCATAACAACTGTTTTTTTTTAGAAATATAATCCTGAAAATACGGTATGAAACAAGTAGAAAATGGGAGGCCTTTTATCTCATCATCAAAAAGAAATAGGCTTTCCCATTTTCCTTGGTTTTTAACGAAAATATGCGCTATCTTAAGGTAGTAACAGAAGCTTATTCGTTTAATCATCAAAAGAATTTGCATTGACAGAACAAGAAATCATAAGAGGATGCCAAGAAGGCAAAGCTCAGTACCAAAAAGAATTGGTAGTGAGGTTCTCTCCTATGCTTATGACTGTCAGCCGAAGATATTCAAGAGATAATGAATCTGCCAAAGATAATTTGCAGGAAGCGTTCATTAAAATTTTCAGATATATTGGTCGCTATAAACCAACAGGATCTTTTAATGCATGGATGAGAAGAATCGTTATCAATGCATCTTTGCAGTCTATTGATAAAGCTTGTTTCAAAAGAGAAATTTCGGGTTTAGATGAATTATTAGATCAACCTTCGACACCTGCAGATGCTTACGCGCATTTAGGAGCGGAAGAATTAATGAATTTAATTGATCAGCTACCGAATGGATTTAAGCAAGTTTTTAACCTTTATGTCCTAGAAGGATATAGTCATCGAGAAATAAGTGAAGTCGTAGGAATTACTGAAAGCACTTCGCGTTCTCAATTGGTTAGAGCTAGAAATTATTTAAAAAAAATGTTAGTAAAACGAGATAGAATCAGAGTATGAGTTTCGAGGAACATATCAGACGTAATCTAAACAACCATCATTCTGAAGTGGATACTGATGCTTTATGGAACAGTATCAAAGATGATATCCCAACAGAAAAAGAAGACAAGAGAAGAAGATTTTTATTCTTTTTCACTTTGATATCTGTAAGCCTAGGTTCTATATTTATTCTTTCCCAAGGAGATTTAGATGATCCAACTTATTTAAGTACTAAAGTTGAAATAACAACACCAAGTATATCATCGATAGAAAAATATATTGATAATGTAGATACTGATGCTATATTATCTATAACTAAGAATACGAAGAAAAAAAGAAACCTAAGTCAGTCCAAAGAATTCAATAAACCTTTGGTTAAAAGATCTTCTACTTCTAAAATTAAAAAGGCAAACAACTCATCTTCAACTATACATAAACCTACAATTGTAAGTAGTTCAAATCTTAATCATTCTATACCTACTGATATTCAGAATCAAAAATTTATTGAAGTATTAAAAGATCAAATACGAACTATTCTTCCTAAACAAAAAGAAGAAGAGCTTAATATTTTTGCTGCTGAATTACATCAAGCAGAGATGATTCAAGCATCGTTACTCCCTGAAATAGCGATTGAAGAATTAGAAGTACCTGAAGTAGAAGATTTGGAATATGAAGAAACAGAAGAAATAAGAGCGGCATTTGATGATGAAAGAGATACTAAATTTACTTTTGGGTTTTCATTAGGTAGTGGTAAAGTAAACAATACATTTTCTCCTAATTTTCCTAGTCAACGAGAATATGTTGATAAATTAAATCGCTTACAAAAAAGTTCATACTATATCGATTATAGCTTTGATTTAATGATGGCACATAAATCAGGAGTTTACTTAAAAAGTGGATTTCTGGTACAGAAAAACAAAACGGTTTTCAACCCTAATTCAACCTTAGTTGAAGAAGTCATTCAAAATCAAATTCCGAATCTAAATGTAACAGGTACAGTATATGCTTTAGAGAACGGAAATCAAAATGAAAGAGAAGAAACACAAGAACCTGTTACGACAGTTATGACTAGTGTTTATTCAAGACCACAATCTTTAAAAAGTAAAAGCTTAACTCAAACAAATTATGCTTTACCTATAATTTTAGGATATCAATTTGGTAAAGGTAATTTCAAAATAGGGGTAGAAACTGGGGTAATGGTTAATTTATTTTCTAAAATCAAAGGAAATATAAATACTCCATATAAAGAACAATGGGGAATTAATTTACAACAAGGACTTTCTTTATCTTATGATATTACTCCAGAGATAGCTTTAAATTTAGCTGGACAATATCGTTTTACTCCTTCTTCTGTTACTGAATCTAAAGCTTCTTATTCTTTAAAGCAAAAAAGCTACGGAATCAATTTAGGTCTGAAATTTAATATTTCTGAATAAGAAGTTTTGTAATAACTAGCCTTTCTTTTCAATGACATTTAATTACATTTGTTTAAAAGCTGTTTGGATTTAACAATATGATTTTGTTATACTCTTTTAAAACAGCTTTTTAGATATAAATGTAAAAAAATGACTCATCTTGATATTATTAAGTCAATTAAGAAAAAAGAATTTAAACCTGTGTATTTTTTACACGGAGTAGAATCTTATTTCATTGATGAAGTAACGAAAGTCTTTGAGCAAAATATACTAAGCGAATCAGAGAAATCCTTCAATTTTACGGTTCTATATGGTAAAGAAAATGATTTTCGAGCTGTAAGAGATGCTGCTTACCGATTTCCAATGATGGCACCTTATCAAGTGATTATTGTTAAGGAAGCTCAAGAGATGAAGACCCTAAATGAGTTAAAGACTTATATCGAAAAACCAACTCAAACTACGATTCTACTATTCTGTCATAAACACAAAAAATATGATATGCGTTCTGCTTTTGGAAAAGCACTAAAAAAGAATGCTGTTGTATTAGAAGCCAAAAAATTATATGACAATGAAATTCCGAAATGGATCCAGAAATACATTAGTAATATGGGATACTCCATTGAGGATAATGCTCTTGATTTGCTAAATGATCATTTAGGAACGGATTTATCTAAAATTGCGAATGAATTAGAAAAGCTATCCATCAATGTAGCGAAAGGAACCCTAATTGATGCTAAAATCATTCAAGATAATATTGGTATTAGTAAGGATTATAATGTCTTTGAATTACAAGAAGCTCTCGGTCAAAAAAACAACTTAAAAACGCATCGCATCATTAATCATTTTGCTACGAATAGCAAAAAATATCCTTTGATGATGACCCTGGCTTCGCTTTATGGTTATTTTTCAAAATTATATATTGCTGCAGCTTATGCAAGATCTTCTGATTTAGAAATGGCTACAGCTATGGGAATAAAATTTAGAGATCCTAACAAAGCTCAATATGCTGCTAGATTCAGAGTTGCCAAATTTAGGACAGGAATAAAAAATTACCCTAAAGCGAAAATTGAACGAATATTTTCTATCATAAAAGAATATGATTTAAAATATAAAGGTGTCAATAATTCAAATACGAATGAAGGAGAATTATTAAAAGAATTAATCATTAAAATATTGAGTAATTAATTGAAATAATACCAACAAATATACAGCACATATGAAACCATATCTATTCCTTGCTTTCGTTTTTCTTTTCTCTGCTTGTTTTTCTACTAAAATATCTAAAAATGAAGCAGTTCACAAAGATCAAATTCTACATTTTCAAAAAGAATTAGATGCTGAATATAGTAATAAAGAGAAATCTCCTTTAAGTGATGAAGATCGAGCTTCGTTTACTGGTTTACAATATTTTGATATCGATCTTTCTTATCGAGTTGTAGCTCAATTTATCCGTACTCCAGATGAAAAGCCTTTTCCTATGGAGACGACTAAAGAACGAACTCCCATTTATGTAAAATATGGAGAAATTCATTTTCAATTAAAAGAAGAAGAATTTAAATTAAACATCTACCAAAATCCTCAAATGATTAAAATGGAACAATATAGAGATTATCTCTTTCTTCCTTTTATGGATTTAACCAATGGAGAATCTTCTTATGGAGGTGGTAGATATATAGACTTGACTATTCCTAAAGGCAAAAAAATCATCATTGATTTTAACAAAGCTTATAATCCATATTGTGCCTATAGTGATGAATATTCTTGTCCGATTCCTCCTAGAGAAAACACCCTTGATACAGAAATAAAAGCAGGAGTTAAATCTTGGAAAGAATATAAATAATAAAATCAAGTTCTAATGATTTCTAAATACTACATTTGTAGTATATGGCTGGTATTTATTTACATATTCCTTTTTGCAAACAAGCATGTCATTATTGCAATTTCCATTTCTCTACATCTATGCGATCTAAAGATGAAATGATAAAAGCGATTTGTAAGGAAATTGAAATACAAAAGGATTATTTACTGGGCGAAGAAATTGCTACCATCTATTTTGGAGGAGGAACACCTTCTGTTTTATCACAAAAGGATATTGATTCAATTTTAGATACTATACATCAATACCACAAGATCTCAAAAGATGCAGAAATAAGTCTAGAGGCCAATCCTGATGATTTAACAACTGAAAAATTAGAAGCTTTTTCTAAGAGTCCCATTAATCGATTAAGTATTGGGATTCAATCTTTCTTTGACGAAGATTTGAAATTTATGAATAGGGCTCATTCAGCCAATGAAGCAGAGACATGTGTTCATAAAGCACAATCCTTTGGTTTTCAAGATATTTCTATTGATTTAATTTATGGGTCACCTACTACTAGCCATAAAATGTGGGAAGAAAACCTAGTAAAAACCATGCGATTAGAGATACCACATATCTCTTCTTATTGCATGACTGTTGAACCTGGGACTGCTTTGGATCATTTCGTAAAAAAAGGAACTTCAGAACCTGTCGATGAAGTAAAATCCGCGCTTCAGTTTCAAAAATTAATGCAATTCGCTTCAGACCATGATTATGATCATTATGAAATTTCCAATTTTGCTAAAAAAGGAAGATATAGTCGACACAATACAGCTTATTGGCAAGGGAAAAAGTATTTAGGTTTAGGTCCTTCTGCACATTCTTTCAATGGGCTTTCTCGTCAATGGAATATTCCTCATAATGTAAAATATATGCAAGGGATATTAAACGAGAATCAAGTCCCTTCAGAACAAGAAATCTTAAATAAATTTGATATCTACAATGAATATGTCATGACCTCCTTAAGAACCCAATGGGGCGTAAATCTACATCAAATACAAGATAAATTCAAAGCATATTTCATAACGAAATGTAAAGAATATATTGAAGCAGATCAGATGATTATAAAAAATGGAAAATACATTCTTACTCAAAAAGGTAAACTCATTGCCGATCGAATTGCCATGGAACTTTTTTGGGTTGAAGATTGATCACACTGATTATGCATGAAATTACAATTGACTCCTTATATTAGTTCTAGAAAAGAGATACTATGCCAACGGAGACGAATAAACTTACTTCAATTCTATTTAAAATTCTAGTAATTGCTTGGGCAATTTTCGTCATTCCTACGTATTATTTTAATCATTCTTACTATTCTACGGTATTAGGTAATTTTGGGTATACCAGTTATTTATTCTTTGCACTTCTTCTTTTTACTGGATTTCTTTTTTTGAATAAAGGTAAAAATGATACTTTAACAAAACCATTTTCCCTAACGATAAAAGGTTGGCAAGTTTGCCTAGGATTAGCTATTTCTATAATCGTTTTATACGCTATTTTTCACCTGCATTTTATTAAGAATGCGGATCCTATATCTTCTTCATTTCGAGTATTATTATCTGGAGGATTGTATTCTTTGGGTATGTTTTGGATAGTAATTGCTTCATTTGCTTCAGGACTCTTTCCTTTACAAAAACTAAGAAGCCGGCTTCATCCAGTTAGTCATCAATTGATTTCAATAGGATTGGGATTATCTATTTTAGGAACTCTAGCAGTAATTATTGGATTGTTTAATGGTTTAAATATTTTCGTTTTAGCAGCATTAACCGCACTTCCTGTTATTATCTTTCATAGAGATGTTTTACAATTTTTAAAGTCCTTATTTATCATTCCTGTAACCTATAAGAACCTTAATCTATTAAAATCATCTATTTTATATTTATTTCTCATATTTATTTCCGCCAATTTTTTATCTGCTTTAAAACCATTTCCAATTGGTTTTGATGGATCGGGACTTTATATGAATACCACGGCATTAATTACATCTTATCAAGGATTACCTGAAGGTGGTCAGCCTTATAATTGGTCGATAATTATGGCTTTCGGTGAAATTTTATTCGGTAAGACGATCGTCAGTATTATGCTATCTCATTTTATTGTGTTTCTAATTGCAGCAGTAATTTACAGATTAGCCCGTTTAGCCATGAAACCTTCTAGTGCTTGGATTGCTCCAATGATTTTCTTAGCATTGCCAACAGTCGTTTATCAAACCGTAAGAGAAGAAAAAACTGATTTTGGATTAACATTTATCGTTTTATGTGCTTTTCTACTTATTTTAGAACTGAAAAAAAGCTCTAATGAAAATAAGAAGGATACCTATACGATTTGGGGCATCGCTGGTTTTTTATTAGGTTTTGCCTTTGGAATAAAAGTGTTGGCTTTATATAGTATCATCGCTTTAGGAACATTATGGGCGTACCGTTATTATGGAAAATTTGGTGCTTGGGCTGGACTTGCTTTGGCAACATCTATTTTATTTTTAGGAGGATTAAGTCAAATGGCTTATATGGATTTAAGTCCGAACCAAGTAAGATTTACTATTCTTATTTTAATAGTGTGCGGAATTGGATGTTTATTATGGAAAATGTTTAAAGAAAAAATTACATTTTCATTGCCTTCCTTCCAACAATTGGGCATTTTAAGTTTTTGCATTCTATTACCTTTTTTACCTTGGGCTATAAAAAATAAAAGTGAAAATGGAAATGTTTCTATTTCTTCTATCTTAAATGGAAAATCTCCTAAACCAGGATTTAAGTTTCCATTGCAAATTTATGCTGATCAAGAAGATTTATCTCCTTTAAAAGATAAAAGATCCAACAACAGACTTATTCAGCAAAACATTGAATCAATTCCTGATAGAAAAGATCAAAATAATAAAAGAAGTTTTCAAAGAATTAAAAAAAGAGAAATTAGTTCAGCAGAACGAGAAGAAATTAAAAGATATATCGGTTATGAAAAAGGCTTTCCGCTTTATTTTTCTATTCCTTATGATGCTACAATGGGTAATAATATACCAGGTAGATCTTATATTGATATCTCATTTTTATTTCTTTTATTAATCCCATTATTCTTTTTAAGAAATGATAAAAAAGGTTTACCGTTTAATCTATTTTATAGTTTAATTTTAATTTCAGCATTAATAGGATTGGGGTGGATTTCTCACTATAGCCCAGATGGAGATTTTAATACTTTTAAGAAAGGACTAAATACAATTACTCAAAATTCTTGGCCTCAAGGAGGTAGCTTTGCTTCCTTATGGGCTGGTATTACTTCTTTATTTGTACAAATTTTTAAACCTGTAGATTTTCCATTATATCAATTTTTAATGGGTCTTGATTTTAATGCATTTCTTATATTCGGGATAGCTTTAATTCCCTTGCTATATTTTTTATTTAAAAATAAATTCAATGCACTACCCTCTTCTTTAAAAGAGATATCTATTCTTATTTTTTCAGGTTCGTTCCTGTGGCTTATTTCTGCAAATAATATCCCTTGGTATGGATTTCCTTTTATGGCATTAATGACAATCCTATTTGCATATTTAATAGATCAATCACAATGGCTAGGAGGAGAATCCAATAAAAAATTCACCCAATATTTTATGGGGATTATTCTGGGCATTTTCTTTTTAAGTGCTACTATCTTAAGATTATCCAAGCCCGAAAATCCAGGTAAATTCAATAAATCATTTATTGATCAAACTTTTATTCAATATACTTCAAAAGGATTATCTAAAAATCAAACTTTAGATTTATTAAGCCCTGTTTATCAAAACGCTTTACGGAGCCTAAATAAAAACATGGATGACAAAATTTATAGAGCTGGCACATACTTAAATTATCATATTAAAGAAAATGACAGAAGAGTTTTTGAAGATAATCAATTAAAAGTTTATGAATCTTATTTAAAAAGGGTTCATGTAAATGATCGTTTTATTCCTTTATTAAAACACAATGGCTTTACACATATTCTATACGATATAAATACGCCGAGTGTAGATAAAACACCTGAACAAACGTTAGCCAAAAGAGCGAATACATTCTTAAACTATATAGCTAAAAGTCCAGATTTAAAACTTGTCGCTACAGATAGAGT
>JAHDFV010000159.1:1921-8403 GCA_020627985.1 Saprospiraceae bacterium | reverse complement strand
TGGAAATCTTACTATTCTCCAATGCACGTAACATCATCCATTCTGTTTATTATGACTACTTGAATGGCAGACACGATAAAATTATCGAAAGGATACAGACTACTTATAGTAATATGAGAACAGCGACAGTTATTGACGGATATGATTGATTTAATACATGCATATTTAAGGATTACTCTTACAATAACACAATTAGAAGATTTACGAGACAAAGCTAATAAAGTGTTATCGGATAGATTACAGAATGGATACTTGTGCATTATGATAATGAATATGAAAGTGATTGCAAAGACAGACACTATATCATTTACAGGTAGTATTAGTAAGAGTTATTTCGGTAGTAACGCAATGAGATTTTATTACGAAGATTTTATTGCTTGGATTGACAAGTTCAGCTTTGCTTTGGGGATGGACATATCCAATTTTATTATTGGAAAAATAGATTTGAACTTTGATATTCCAACTATTCATCCGCCTGTCGTTTATCAAAAATCTATAATCAAGTTAAATCACTCAGGAAGATTCTATCCTGACCGCAACACCCTTTATTGTAAGGCACATGATTATACCGTTAGAATCTATGACAAAAAGAAAGAAGCCATAATCTATGACCCATTGTTGGGTCATACCCTTAGAATTGAATTTGCATTCAAAAAGAGATTAGGATATTACATGTTCGGGGGCGGATATGTAACTATAAAAGACATCCAGAGTAAAAGTGGATATAAAAAACTATATGGTTTAGCAGATAAATTCTTCAATAGGATAATAATGAAAAACAGAGATGATACCCTTGATTTCAGTAATTGTACCACCCCCCGACAAGTTAAAGATATTATCGTCAAGAACTTCGCTATAAAACTTGGATTGCAAGGAATTGAAGATTGGGTTGATAGGCTAAGAAGTTATGAGGGGTTTACGAATAAAAGAGGCTATCAAAGACTGAAAGAAATGTTGAAAAAAGATTTTTCTACGGATAAGTCCAAGTATGATTTTGTCGGTGAATTAAAAAATAAATTTTACTCATTAGTACGATACCAACTATAAACTAAAACTATGGCACTAACATTAATACATGAAGAAACAACTACTGATAAATACAGTAACTACAACTGCCTGTTGCGAGTACTTAATGACCTTAATTTCAGATTAGACAAAATTGACTTGACTAAAGATATAAAGGCGTTTAAGCACTTTAAAAAATTAAATCCTAAGAAAGCCATTTGGCTATACAAGCTGGCTCGTAAATGGATGTATTCAGATTCAGAACTAAATATGAAAGGTCTGGTAACCCTAAACCTCAGAAACAGTGAAAATGATGTCCTGATGTTATCTGATTCCGATTTCAATTTATTGGAAAAATTAATTACCGAACCACAGCGAAAGATGATTTATAGGTGGAAGTGCAAGGAATTTGGTTTGTAAGCCATATAGCTCTTTTCTACATATGATAAAACTTGTCGGGGGATGGTGGTAAAATATTAAAATTATAAATCCAAAATTTTCAGAAACGTAGATATACACAGGCGTTGTCGTGGCATCTCATAGAAGCCTTTAATGATGCCTTTGGGCAGCTTCCTTAAATAATAATTTGCTCTAAGTGGTCTTTCGCCATTTCTAAACTCTATTTATGTGAAAGAAAACCATTCATGACAGATACAAACTTAATCCCCCGTACAATTGCATCCAAATTTAGAAAGTGGAATCAACGAAAAAGACGTAAATCATTACTACTAATTAGTAACTCTATTAAAGAGGTCATGGAAGAACTGTCCAACTTTCAAATTGACCACCATGAAGATAAAGTGGTATTGGATTTTTCAGATGTTCAAAACCAACTGAGTAGTATCAAAGAACCAATAGAAGTCATTCACAAACTTAGATTATTAAGTGGTAAAAATATTGACCGAGATAGAACTTTAGTAATACTAAAAAATGTTAATGATTCAGACTCGGTACATCACCTATCATCTTTGCTCAATGAATTTCATAGAAAGTATTCAGTCGTATTCGTCACTGACAAATATGAAATGATAGATAAACTTTGCGACAACCAGTCAATACAAATAGAACTTATGAAGCCAGTTAGTTTTTACAATTACCTGAAATTAAGTAGTCAGCGATGCACAGCAACGTACAAGCATTTCATAGAAAAAGAAGAACATCTTATTCCCATGAAGAAAATGTTCTTTGATTCATTGATGGATAAGTTTATGGAATATGTAGTACTTGGTGGTTATTCAACAGCAATCGGTCAATACAAGGAGAACAAGGATTTATCTGAGATTTCCACGTTACAAGAAAATTTGTTAAGTAATGTTAGAGAGAATATAATTATGAATCATCCAAATATAGATGGTATCAAAATGAACATGATTTTCTCGCTTGATAAGCAATACCAAAATTCTTATAAAAAATTTAGCTACAAAGCTGTCAAAGAACCTGCGAGAGCGAGGTCTTGGTTTCCAGCAGTAGAACTATTGGAGAAGAATAAATATTTGACGAAAGTAGATGTCTTAAATGGTGGCTTCAAACTATACCACAACAATACTGGATTTTTGATAAATCAAATACAAATCGACATCATGAAAATGATACGAGAAAGACGGATTTCCGATGAAGTAATGGAAACTTATGTTGTTAAATCGCTTCTTGAACGGATAGGTTCTAATTTAAAAATAGCAACAACCAAAAGTAAATTGTTACAGCCATTCATCTGGTCAATTAATGATAAAAAATATTTAGTGCTTGTCGGGGGACAGCACCGTAAACGGTTCATACAGAATCTTATCCAGAAACATGACTTAGATATGGCAATCAAAATTGGTCAACATAATTTTTCTTATTTGGAAAACATTTTATCTGTCCCAGTTTTCTTTACAGATGATATTATGACCTTCATTCGGAAGGTAGAAGAACACAGTGGTTACATACCAGATTTTAAAAAAAAGTATAGCATCTACTGATGAAAGGTTATTCGGATTCATCAAAACTTTCACCCAGTATTTCGGACAGCGTTATATCCAATCCGTTACAAATTTCTAATAAATAAATGTACGAGGGATTTATCCTGCCACTTTCGAATCTTTGTATTGATTGTTGGTCTTTGTCTACAATTGCAGCCAGTTCTGCTTGTGTAAGTCCTTTCGACTGACGAACCGATTTAAACTTATTACCTAAAGCTATTAAAATATATTCTTCATTCACTTCGGTAATCTGTGAATATCATCCGATTAGTCGTACAACGCATATGTTGTATTAGTGTGGTTTTTGCTTTTAATAGCTATTATTTAGTCTTACTTTTGTACCATGAAAAATTTACGAATACTGCCTTTGGTTCTGTTCTTATCTGTAATTCTCAATAGTTGTGCTTTTCACAATGGGTATATGATTAATTCTGCATCATTGGGTCAGGCAAATTTTGATTATGTAAGCACAAGCATTACAGGTTCATCTTCGACAGTAAAATTATTTGGGTTAGGTGGTATAGCGAAAAATGCACTTGTAGAGGATGCTAAGAAAAAGATGTTAGAACAAAATCCTTTAAAATCTAATCAAGCCATTGCTAATCTGACGGTTAATTGGAAAAATGGATTTTACTTTTTCATAATGACAACCAAATGTACGGTGACTGCTGATATTGTAGAATTTAAAGAGTGATACTAATGATTATACAAAAACTATTTATTGGATTTGCTTTCTTCCTTTTCAACTCTATGGTTTGTATTGGTCAGAACCTTAGTATGGAAGTTATTTCTAATACAGGTTCTGAATTACAAAATAATAATCTCAGAATGGACTTTACATTAGGTGAAGTATTGGTGCATGACTTTTCAAATTCAAGTGTGAGAATTACAGAAGGGTTTCACCAAAGTGATTTAGAAATTACTTCTGTGGTTGAAAATATTTTATTATTAGAAATCAATATTAGTCCCAACCCAACTACGAACATTATTCGACTACACTTTGAAGAGGAATTTAGCGATAAGCTAATACTAATCATGCTGAGTAGTGACGGTAGAGAATTGTTTAGAGTAGATAAAATAGATACTGAGTGTGAACTGGATATTAATAATTATCCGTCTGGCATATATTATCTGAATGTCATTGAATCTAATTATAGAAAGAACAACATTTATAAAATAATAAAGCAATGAAAAGAATTTCAATAACATTAATTCTCTCAATAGCAGCTCTAATGCTATATGGACAAATACCAAATGCATTTAATTATCAAGGAGTATTAAGAGGAACAGATGGAGAACCAATGGCTAATGAAGAATTAGAAATTAGAATTTCAATTGACCAAGATTCATTTTTCCTAAATAGCCCATTCAGAGAAATTCATAACATTAGAACTTCTGATTTGGGGGTGTTTAATATTTATGTAGGATATGGTACGCCAGAAGTAGGTCGGTTGAGTGATATTGATTGGAGTTTAGGTTTTTATTTTTTGCAAGTGGAAGAAGATTTAGATGACGATGATAATTTTATCAGATTAGGTTATCGTCCATTAGTAAGTGTACCATACGCTTTATATGCAGGTAATGGAACGGATGAATTATGGAAGGAAGGAAATGATGAAATCTTTCATGATGAAAAAAATGTTAGGATTGGCGAACAGGCGGTTGGTTCAATAGATGGTGTTCTAACTGTTGTTGGTTATGATGGAATATTTAGTTTAAATTCTGGGCAACAGGTTAGAAGCGTATCTCGGTTCTTGGATGTTCCCGAAAACGGTGGTGGTCTCAGGGTTTTGGTATCAGATGAAAATGATAAATCATTGTTTCTTAAATCAGCAAGAAATAACTCGAACCTCAGTTTTGTCACAAGAACTAATATGGTTGATTATGAAAGAATGACAATTGACAATGATGGTCTTGTTGGTATAGGTACTAATAATCCATTATCCCAATTGCATGTTATGTCTGATATAGCCATCCAGAATACAGATGATACTGAAATTATGTTCCCAATAAAGGTATATGATACTTTTAATAACCGCAGATTTACTTTGAGGCATAGTTATGATTTTGGCACTTCAATTACAGACTTTGATGTTTTTACATTGGGAAATACCGCTAATACGAGAATCAGATTCAATAGGCAAACTTTTACTTCTGGATTAGTAGCAGTAGATTTTATGCGGGGGAATAATTCAAGTAATGTTTCTGCAAGGATAGCATCAAATGGAGCAGATTCGTTTTTTCAAAATCATGGTGGAAATTTTGGGATTGGCGTACAAGAACCTAAGTCAAAATTACACGTAACCGATGGAGATGTTTTTATAGAAGATATTCAAAAGGGTGTTATTATGAAATCGCCAAATGGTTCTTGCTGGCGAATGACCATATCAAATAATGGTTCGCCTGTAACTACGCAAATTACTTGTCCAAACTAATTTAAACTATGATAAAATATACTCAGATATTTTTTTTAATTCTCACCCTAACTTTATTAATATCATGTGGTGGAGATGATGAATTAATAGAACATGATGAGCCATCTATGATGTATGATGGCATACAAGGTGGAATTTGGGTTCTTAGCAAAGGTGTATTGTATGATTGTGACCAAGACGAACCTGATGCAGTGATGGATACCACTTATTTATTCGACAATTCCGATTATTATTGGTATGGTTCTTTTTCATCTACCTCTATCTCAACAACCTATAAAAACGAAGATGATGAAGAAGTTGATTTCACATACGACTATACAATAACTACTTCGGAAATTGATATTTGTCCTGATTGTAATTATTCCGATTTACTTCCATATAGAATTGATGGAAATGAAATGACTATTACTCGATATGATGATTCTGATGATTGTTGGGTTGACTTAGTTTATAATCGAATAGACCCGATAGGTTCGTTGGGAAACAAAGATTTAGAGAATACAACTTGGGATTTAAAAACAATAGAATGGACTAACTGTGATGTATCAAACTCAAATCTCGAAGGTCAATTATATGAATCTAATACTGAGGAACTTGTTTCATTTCGTGACGAAACAGTAATGTCAGATGACGGAGCATTATGGTATAATTCTAACAACTCCATTCAATCGGTAGAATATAGAGTAAAGGATAATACAATTGCCTTCTGTAATGTTTGTACTCCATTCAATTTCAATGCATTTAGTATTAACGGTACTGAGATGGTGATTACTGTGAATAGAAGTGATAATTGTGATTTAATACTTACTTACATAAAAAAATGAGACTATTATTATAGGGTATAGAAAAAATAGTAGTATTCTATAACATTGAATAGTATAGTAAACTGGCAGCTTTGGAACTATTTTAGGATTAAATATGTAATACCTTTAAATAGCATCAAATGAAGGTATTCTATACAAGAGTTAGTTCCGCTTCTCAGTCTACTGACCGACAGAAGATTAAGACAAAATATTTTGATTATGTACTGGAAGATACCTGCTCTGGCTCTATTCCACTTTATGACCGACCAAAAGGAAAA
>JAHDFV010000159.1:0-1745 GCA_020627985.1 Saprospiraceae bacterium | reverse complement strand
ACTTACAGAACAAGGCATCACAATTGTTTGCAGAAATCCAAATCTAAGAAACTTCGATACTAACGGGAAACCTGATGCGGTGTCCGAGATGATAATTGCAATATTATCTATAATGGCTAAATTCGAGAGACAGCAGATTAGAGAACGTCAAGCTGAGGGCATAGCCATAGCCAAGTTACAGGGTAAATATCAGGGACGAAAAATAAATAGTACCGAATCCACCGAGAAATTTTTAAAGAAATCTAAGTCTTTACAGATAAAGAAATTGTTAGAGAAGGGAAGAACCTATCATGAAATAAGGAAGATTGTCAACTGTTCGCCATCTACAATTAAGAAGGTTAAGAGATTGTCAATACAAGAATGATTCTTCTTTTGAATCTCGAAGTTGCATTTAACGGTATGCCACCTACTCCCTACTTGATTTAGTGCTTTCCATCAGCATATCCTCCCTGCTATATAAAGCAGCAGTCCCCCTATTATTGGGGTGATAATATCGAACTGATTTATAACTATAACCATCTGAATGAAATCTGAAATTCAACTTTTGCATTGGTACATTTCATCAAGCCTCAATTTTTTTTCTAGTAAAAAAATGACTATAATTAGGAAGGGTTAAAGTTTTCTTAAACAACTATCTATATCCAGAAAAACTTTTTTAACCACTATAATTATCTGAGACAACAAAAAGTCTTTATAAATTCTGTCGTAAAAGTATGACAGTGGTTCTCTAAGTAGAATCTTAAATACAGCTCTAAATTTTTTTATATGAGCAAGAATATTTTTTACCGTATTCCTTACGAATATGGTGAAGTCAATGTGCCACGATTAAAGGGTATTTCAAAAAGCCAACTACAAAAGTTGGTTGTAAACACAAACTATGATTCCATAACATTTAAGGACACGTCTTTCATGTTAGAAGATGACGGTGCTGAACAAATCTTATTTGTGGTAAAACATGAATTAATAAAAGGTTTCGAAAGTGTTTACTGTTACTCCGTATTTGGTATGGAAAGATTATATGAATACAATATTCCAATATTTTTTAGTCGAACTGATTCACACAATGCTATCAGTAAGGACAAAGTAGATGGAACATATGATGTATCTGATATTGAAGTGGCACTTGAAAATGAAGAAAACTGCAATTACACTTTCTTCATTTAAGTAAGATAGATGGATGTACCCAATGATAAATATATGGTACATCCATCATTACTTCAAATCTATTTCTTCTTAGATGGTATCAAACCTTTTGTTTGTTGGCTTCTTATCCAAGTAGGGTTATTGGTTTTTCCATTGTTCGAACCCTCGATAAATAAACTTTAGTGTGCTAATTAATCTGTATTGGTCTATGATTATCTACAAACCTAAAATAAATGAACCTAATTTGAACCACAAAATGCTGTAAGCCCCGTAAATGTTGAAGATTAATAGAATGCCTCACGCTACTTCAAAGCTCTTCAGAAATGGAGGGCTTTTTTTTATGGAAGCAGAAGACAAAGAGCGTCCCGATGGAATCGGGAAGGTCGGCAGTTCAAGTCGTTGATACCTATTTATCGGTGCCTGGTTCAAGCTTTTATAAAAATCAAGCGGCTTAGCTCTGCTCGGGGGCATGTGTGATTGGGTAAATCACAAATGATATGCCCTGAGGGTACAACGAAGTTGCAATTATTTTTCTCTCTTGTTTAATAATACACTTGAACTAAGGATAAAGCGACCTGACCTTCTAAAAAGAAGGCCGTATA
>JAHDFV010000158.1 GCA_020627985.1 Saprospiraceae bacterium | reverse complement strand
AGTTTAACAAATTTCTAATCAAACAATTGATCATATTTACCATCTGATTCTAGATCTTGTATATCTATTTCCTTTGTTGGTGCTTCTAAGTCTAAATATACATTCGAAGCATCATCATTAATCAATTTCGCTTTATCTTCTCCTAATAATAGAGAATCGCTTTCTTTTTCCCATTGCTCAAGCATTTTCATACCTTCTTCTTCAAACACTCCATTTTGTAAATCAATAGAATCCATAAAATTAGAAGATACATCCATAAAGCGTTCCATTTCTCCTACTTTATTGGCCACATCATCAGCAATTTCTTCTAAGGCCATATCAAACATTTCTCGTTTATTGCCTTTCCCTGAGATGATCGTCATGGCAGAACTCATTGCAGAGTGAGATGCACGAATTGCTTTGCGCTCTTGTTCTTTCACCATGACTTGATCTTTAGTATCTTCAAGAAGGATTTCAGAGTTTTGATACATTTTTTCTAACACTCTATACATCACAGACATCTTCTTATGTAAGACCGCATATTTACCATTGGTTTCTTTTAAACGTGCTGCTTTTCGGGTACTTAACATGACTTGTTTTTTATTCCCTTTTTTCTGAGCCATTTGCGCAAGCTTCAAGTTGTTGGATATTTCAGCTTGATTTTTTTCCATCATGGTTTTCATGCGTCTCATTTGACCTCTAAGATTTCCGATTTGTTTGCTCATCTTTCTTAGATTGTCTCTCAAATCATCCACATAGCTTTTTAAAATTCCAATTGGATCGATTTGTACAAACATTCCTGTTATAAAACGCATAATGCTTTTATAACCATACCATACCAAGTTTCTCATTCTTGGATCAAGTATCATATATATAATAGCAGCTAAAGCCATTAACATTAATCCTAAATAAAGCGTATTGGCTGCTAATGCTATTATGGTAGTCATATATGTAGCGGCAATAAAACCTAAACCGGCTAAAATCGCTACTCCAAATATTACCCCAGTTTTTCCTTCAGGACGTTTCCAAAATGATTTGGGTTTAAATTCTCCAGGACTTAAATCAGACATATTTTTATTTAATTTTTATAATTGTTTGACGTAAGAAATCAATTCCTTGTTACAAATATTTCGATATTTGTTCAATATCTTTATCAATCTCTCCTTGTATAGATTGATACGTCTTTTCAAAATTATCTTGTTGAGCTGTTAATTTACTTCCTTCAGAAGATTTAGCCATTTCGTTGCTCTGGATTTTTTCCTTTACTTGAACAATTTCTTCTTGTAATCTCTTGATTTGATCTTCTATTTGCTTTAAACGAGCTTCATGTCTTTTGTTCTCTTCAATTTTAGCTCCAACTCTTTGTTGTATTCTATTTTTTAAAGCGATATCAAATTGACCTTTTTCTTTGAGAAGAATATTTTTATAATGAGAAGCAGAATCTAACAATTTTACTTTTGTTAATCCCATCGTCGAAGCTGTAGCAAATGCAGATTTAAATGCAGTTGCCATATCCATATTCATATTTAGGAGCGCGCCCAAAGATTGTTTAAATTCTAAATAGTCAAATCCAGGTAAATTATTGGATTCAAGGGCTTTCATTAGGAATTGGGAACTACGGGTATCTAAACCGTCAATGTAGGAAAAAAGTTGTGATAAATTCTTATTCATTAAAAATGGCATTTATGGTTTCCATTAAATTTGATACAATATACTTCAAATTAAGTTACATAGAAACCATAAAGCCAAACTAGTCGATTTTTTTCGGATAAACATGTCTACTTCTACGACTAGAAAGTAGGACAAGGGATTGGTGAAATATCTTTTCCTCCAGAATTCCCTTTATAAACAAAAGATAATTCCATACCACCTTGTGCATTGGATGCTACAGATAAGGATGAAACATTTATATCATAACTTAGACCGATAGCGATTGGGCCATAATCAATTCGTACCATTGGAATAATTGCATCTTTTAAACGATACATTCCTCCTACACTCATGAAAAATGGGTTTTCACTTCTAGGCTCATTTAAATTTAATTTAATATATCCTCCAAAATTTAATTCAGAATGTGAACCTTGTTTTAAAAGCACAGCTCTAGGAATAGCAGAAACATAGCCACTAATTCTAAACTCTGCACCAGCATAAAATGTATATTTCATATCCAATAGATCGGGTTCTCCATCATAAAAACTTTTATTCGGTCTATTTAAATGACTAATAGCACCTCCTAGGTAAAAACTGGTATAGCTATCTGGTGCATATGACCAAGCTAATCCAGCCGTAAGGTCATAATTCCAAGATGAATTATTAATTAACTCTTCTCCGCTTCCAATTTGTCCATTTAAGTTTTCACCATCAAATTGATTTTCAAATAAAAGTTTCGTTGGATCTAATTTTTGTTGTGTTATCCCTGCTTCAACTCCTACACTTATATAAGTACCATCAATTCCCAAATTTTGGCTATAGCCTAATGATGTTGCAATTTTTGTTCGTCGTAATCCAGCTGAACCTGCTTTATCATTAAAAATAACTAAGCCAACACCCATTAAATTATCACCTATTTTCCCTCCTAACAAATTATAATCTGCTGCTAAAGACATGGTTTGAAAAGGAGCTGAAATCGAAGACCATTGCCTCCTATAATTTGCTGCGACTCTTATATCTCCATTTTTCATCCCCGTTAATGCAGGATTTAAAGTTAATGGAGAAATATAAAATTGAGAAAAATGGGCATCTTGTCCTTCAAGTTGTACACTCAAAATGCTTATAAAAAAGAATGAAAATAGTATAGTATATATTGATTTCATTATTATGAGTTTATCTAGTCAATTAATTGTTTTTGTTGATTTTATCGGACTAAGGTGACGTCCCCTTTTTTAGAAATAATAGAACCATCAATCGGGCAAACTGCTTCAATATACCATACAAATACGTCTGTATTTACGGGTCTTGATTTAAATGTTCCATCCCAACCCTCAGAAGGGTTAGTGGTTTCAAACATTAACTCCCCCCATCTATTGTAAATTCTAAAAAGATTTATTTCTGCTATTCCTAATGCTTTTAATTCATCATTTTGTCCATCTCCATTCGGTGAAAATCCTGTAGGGACTGTTAGTAGATCTTCTAAACAATCAACAAGAGGGCGAAGGATAACAGAATCTTTGGTCATGCAACCATTGCTGTTCATTACTTCTACGGTATAAATCATTTCACCAGAAGGTGAAATGGTTGGTGTTTTACAATCTGTACATGAAATATTCGTATTCGGGTTCCAATTGTATGTATAAGTCCCATCATCATCTGCTGTTACATTTAAAGTAACAGAACTATTAGGTACATATGTTTGAACGGGAGGTAAAACCACTTCAGGAGCATCTTTAATAAATACAGTAACTGTAGCTGTATTTGAGTTACAAATTTCACTATTGGCCGTAACCATAAAAGTGGTTGTTTCCGTAACGGTTGCAAATGGATTCGCTACATTTGTTGCACTTAAAAATTCGCTATTATTCCATTCGAATGAAGTAACCGCATTTCCAGTGGCTAATAATTGTACCGTTTCTCCTATACATGCTTCCACATCATTTGCAATGATTTGAACCGCTTCATCTACTATTACTTCTACTGTATCAGATAAAACACATAAATCATTGCTCGCTGTTAAAACGTAAGTTGTATTCGTAGTAGGATTAATCTCTGGATCTAATGATTCTGTTTCAAAAACACTTCCATTCGTAGACCATTCTATATCTCCTGGTGCTAAACCATTTAATGAAGCAGATTGTCCTAAACACAATTGAATATTTTCTCCTGCATTTACTTGATCATTATTAATAACAAAGACTGTAATTTCTTGCGTAACTTCACAATCTAAATAATCAACCGTAACAGAATAAGTTGTTGTTTCATTAGGAGAAGCCATAGGATTAAAACAATCTGTACAACTTAATGATGAAGAAACTTCCCAACGAGGATTCTCTCCTGCTTGAACATTCAATGGCACTTCACCTCCTTCACAAATGGTTCTATCTGGTCCTAAAATATCTAATTCACTTCCTGTTACTGTAATAGTAATTGATTCTGTTGTTACACATCCATATTGATTGGAAACACTTACTGAAAATATTGATGTTTCAAAAATTTCAACTATTGGATTTGAACAATTTTCATAACAAGATAAACCAGGAACTGTATCATCCCATTGATAATCAAAAGGAGAATTTCCACCTGTTGCAATGATTTGAATCATTTCTCCAGGACATATCGTTCTATCTTCTGTAAGTGTAACTACTGGCGGAGCTACATCTACTCTTTCTATCGTAATAGAATCTGTAGCCGTACATCCATCAGGAGTTGTTGATGTTAAATAATATGTAGTAGTAACATTAGGATTTGCTTCAGTTACCTCACAATTGGTACAACTCAATCCCGTGCTTGGAGACCAAGTTGGTGTACCATTAACTTCTGCTTCTAAAGTAATGCTTTGTCCTTGGCATAAAACATAATCTTCAAGTAAAATATCTGCTTGCGCTAAATCAAAAATTGTTATTGTTTCTTCTGTTTCAGAGGTACATCCTTCATTAGAAGTAGCTAAAAGTGTCACTACATATTCTCCTGCTGTCGTATAATTTGAAGTTGGACTTAATAAATTTGAAGTCTCTCCATTTCCAAAATCCCAATTATAACTTACAATTGTCCCTGAAAGTATTGTACTATTATTTTCAAATGTAATAGCAGCAGGACCACAACTTGTATTAGGATTAGGTGTAAAAGATAATTCAGGTTCTGGGTGTACTACAATAAAATTTTCTTGTATGATTGTTTCACTACAATACCCTAAATCTACTGTTAAAATCACATCAAAAATGCCTGCTTGATTATATGCAATTCCAGTAGGATTTAAGTCGTTAGAAGAAGAAGGGTTTCCTCCTTCGAATGTCCATTCAATAGATTGTACTGGACTTGATCCAATAATTTCTGAAGTAAAATCTGCTGTTGATCCTACACAAAATTCTTTTTCATTTGCATCAAATGTAAAGGATAAACTTTGCGTAAATACGGTATCTAATAAAATAAAGTTTTCACATCCTTGATCATCACTTAGCAATAAGACTGGCGTAAATTCACCAACAGAATTGTACGTATGTTCAAATGTAAAATTATTGCTATTTACACCATTATCGCTTTCTGTAGCTCCATCTCCAAAATCCAATATATAAGAATCTATATTTGATCCCGTCATATTAAATTCAATTGTAAAAGGATTACATCCTTCATTACTTGGATCATACGTAACTACACCAACAGGTCCACCAATCTCTATATAACTATCTTTACATAACGTTTCCGTACAACCTGATGCAGTCGTTACTGTTAGGCAAACTGTAAAATCACCACTATTTATATAAGTATGAGATGGGTTTTGAAGAGTTGATACTCCTGAATTATCTCCAAAATCCCATACCCAATTCACTGCATTTTCTGTTAAATCAGTAAATGAAACTACATGAGGACTACAAGAAGCGATCACTTCGTCTCCTATAAAATCTACCTCAATTTCTTCTACAAGTATTTCTACACAATTCATACCTGTACATCCATCTGAATTTGTTGCTGAAAAACATGCTGTATAAGTACCTCCTGCCGAGTAAGTATGACTTGGACTCCATTCAGAACTTGTATTTCCGTCACCAAAATTCCATTCCCAAGTGACAAAATCTGTAGCAATTGAATTATTAATGAAGTAACTTATATCGCCTAAACATGCTGCTTCATCAACATCAAAAGTTACGAAAGGCGCTTCTACTTGCAATGGATTCGGACAAGTTTTTGTCTTTGCACATCCGGAAGCTGTTGTTACCGTTAAAGTAGGTTCATAGTTTCCTCCCTGCGCATACATGTGTGTTGGATTTTGTTCTGTAGATGTTGATCCATCACCAAAATCCCATTCCCAAGAAATAATCTCTGTATATTCAGCTGTTGAAGCATCTGTAAATTGAAATACTTGACCACAATCTAAATCTATTAATTCGTATGTAAATGAAGGCGTTACTTTTGAAATAATGATGGAATCTTCAAAGACAAACGTATTTGAACATCCTGCACCATCAGTTGCTGTTAAAGTCATTCCAGTATAAATACCAGGAGATGTAAATCTAAAATCGGGATGTATATCATTTGCATTTTCTAATACAACAAAAACACCAGGAGCATACCAATTGTATTCAACTGCATCAACTGAAGTATTGGTCACAGACACGATCACTTCATTACCTGTCATACATACTTCTAATGGATCAACCGTAAATTCAGCCGTTGGATTTTGTACTGCTATCGCTGACCCCATTTCATCCGTACAACCTGATTCTTCATTATATACTTCTAAAGTAACCGCATATAAACCATTTTCATCATACACATGAGTTGGATTTTGTTCATTCGAAGTAGAACCATCTCCAAAACTCCATTCCCAAGAATCTGCTCCTATAGAAGAATCAGTAAAGACAATTGATCCTGGATTAGAACAATCTTGTACAAATGAAAAAACAGCTTTAGGTGGAAATAAATGCATGTAGTCTTCTACTATCAAACTATCAAAGCATCCAAAATGCCCTACAACTAATTTTATATCGAAATAACCTGTATCGTTATATTCGTGTAAAGGATGTTGTTGATCTGATACACTTCCATCACCAAAATCCCATAACCAATAATCTATGTCTTCATCTCCAGAATTATCAGTAAATGAAACAATATTTTCTATACATGTTTCTTGTGGGTCTGCTTCAAAAGATACAACAGGTGGCTCTCCTACTCTAACATAATTGGTCCATCCCGTGAAACCAACACAACCATTGTCTAAAGTTACTTGTAATGAAACATTATACGCACCAGGTAAAGTATATATATGAGTTGGATTTTCTTCTGTAGAAGTATTTCCATCTCCAAAATCCCATAAATAATCTACTACATTACCACTTAACAAAGTAGAAACATCAGTAAAATTCACAGCTAGAGGAGCACATCCTTCTTGTATATCTGCATTAAATTGTGGTGTTTCAGAAGATATATCAACTGTAGTAGTCGTTACTGTTTGAACACAACCATTGGCTAAAGTAGCGGAAAGTGTAATTGGATATGTACCCAATTCTGTAAAGGTAAAAGAAGGGTTAGGATCTATTGAAGTACCTTGCCCTCCAAAGTCCCAAGAGATATCTCCTGTATAATCTGTTGAGAAATCAACAGTAAATGGCGCAGTACAAGAATTGGGTTCAGTAGAAGTATAACTTAGTTCAATATCTCCTTGAACTTCTATACAGTCTGAAGCAGTATAAGTTACTTCACAACCTGCAGAAGTCGTTACCATCAAACTTGGTGTATGGCAACCTGGTGTATTATAAACATGAACTGGATTTTCTAAAATAGATGTATTTCCATCACCAAAATCCCAAGCATATATTACAACATCTCCAGCTGTTTCATCTAAAAAAGTTGCAGTTACTTCATTGCAACCTCCTGAATTATTCGTTTCAAATGAAAAAGATGCTTCTGCACCAATATTAATAAAATTAGGAATAGAAGTTTGATTACTACAGCCTGTTATTGTGTTAGATAATGTAAGTGTAACATCATAATTACCATTCGAATTATAAGTATGAGATGGATTTTCTTCAGTTGAAGTTTGTCCATTTCCAAAATCCCATAAAAATTCAATATTATCTAAATTACCAACAGAAGTATTGGTAAAATTAACTGTCATCGGAGATTCACAACTGCTTGTAGCATCTGCCGTAAATTGTGGAGTTATATCAGAGCTTACTTCAACGATATCATCATTAAAAACGAAAGTTGTACAACCTTCATCATTCATGGCAGTCAGGGTTACATCATAAATTGATGCTGAATTATACGTATGTGTTACTACTAATTCTGTTGTGTTCATGATATTACCATCCCCAAAATCCCAAACGAGTTCTGTTATATTAGAAGAACCTACAACTACAGCAGTATATGTTATTTCTAATGGTGCACAGCCTGTATTTATATTTGCTGTGAAATTTATTTCTGGTCCAGCATTAATCACAATAGTCTCACAATGTGAATCAGAATTAGAATCGTTGCTTGCTTCTAAACATATTTCGTAAGACCCTGCTGCTGTAAAAACTCTTTCTGGATTTTCTTCTATAGAGAAAAAAGTACCGTTTACCGTCCAGCTATACGATGTAGCTCCGGTAGTCGTATTATTAAATGGTATTGACAAAGGAGCACAAACAGGATTGCTCATAATTGATGTAAAATCAGCATTTACAGATTGTGCCTTGGATAAAATTGGCATCATTATAGTAAATAATAATATCAAGAGGGCTTTATTATTATACATAGCAAAGAGGGAATTTTCAACTTTTTTGATTTGATAATATTTGTTCAATTGCTTTGACATTTTGTGTGTTAGGTTTTATGGTGCTATGTACTTTCAAAAGTCTTGCTTTCCCTTCTTTCTTTCTTTTTACATTTTATACATTTTG
>JAHDFV010000157.1 GCA_020627985.1 Saprospiraceae bacterium | reverse complement strand
CCTAATTGCTCTGCCAAGTTTAGGATACCCAACTTGTTTTTGATAACTTTGTCATCTGTAGTCATGATTTAATCTTTTTAATAGTTATAGAATTTCTTCAACTCTAATTTAACTAATTTGTCAGATTAAGTCGTGACTACTTCACATAAATAAACCTGGAGTTTCTAATCTGTTAGTTGATTTATTAATGGAAGGTACAGCAAGAAAAACAGCTGCCGAATTAGAAGAAGCCATAGGTATGATTGGTGCATCGATTCGTACAAGTAATGGCAATGAAGAAATTAGTATCTCAGCAAGTTGCTTAGCTAAGAATTTTGAAAAAACAGTAGCCTTAGTGGAAGAAATTTTACTTGAGCCTAAATGGTCTGAAGAAGATTTAGAGAAATTAAAAGGAGAATTAAAAACCACATTAAAAGGAAGAGAAGCAAGACCTACTTCTATTGCTTTTTTAAATATGAATAAATTATTATTCGGTAATGATCACATTAAAAGTTCTTCTAGCTTGGGAGATTTAAAAACAGTCGATGATATTACAATGACAGATGTAAAATCTTTATATGAAAAATGGTCACCCAAAAAAGCGAATTTCCATGTAGTTGGAGCGATAGAAAAAAATAGAGTAATCAATGCCTTACAAGGAATGACAAAAAAATGGCAAAAGAACACGAATATTGAAATACCGAATTTTAAAAATCCTGAAGAAAATATTCATGCAGGAAAAATATATTTTATTGATGTTCCTGGTTCAAAACAGTCAACGATTTTTGTTGGTAAACTGACCGTTCCTGCTTCACATCCGAATTATGGAAAATTAAAATATGCGAATGAAATTCTAGGAGGAGGGTCAAGCGGAAAATTAATGCAAACATTAAGAATCGAAAAAGGATATACATATGGTGCCTCTTCATTTTTAAGAGATACTAAAGAAACAGTACCTTTTATCGCTTATTCAAGTGTTCGAGCAAATGCTACTTTACCTTCATTAGAAATCATAGAAGAAATGATCAAAAATTATGCTGATGATTTTACAGATAAAGATGCTGAAACCACTAAAAATAAATTATTAAAAAATAACACGCGTTCTTACGAGAGTTTAAACGCTAAATTAGGGATCCTTAGAAATATTTCTAAATATAATAAATCATTAAATTATTTAGAAGAAGATCAAAACCAATTAATTAATATGAATACCGATGATTTCAAGAAAATGATTTCTACTTATTTAAATGAAGAAGAAATGGTTTATATCATTGTTGGAGATGCAGAAACACAACTTGAAGAGGTAAATAAGTTAGGGAAAGGAAAAGCTATTGAAATAGATATTTATGGAAATAAAATAAAATAAAATAGAAATTCCTGAACTAGGATTAAAATGTAGACGTCAGTACTCAATCTGACTTACACCGTGACTAGGATGCGAGTTAAACTGACAAATTCACATCATTTTTTCTTTCACAATTGCCCTCATAGCCCCTTGGGGCTGTTGGGAATAGAAAAAATGAAAGCCAAGTCACAGGTGTCAGATACAAAACTGTAAGATAAGTTCGTTCTGTCCGACCAAGTAGTGGCAATTACAATTAAGGCTAGAAATATTAAATGGTATTCTCTAATTGGGGATACCAATTTTTTTTGATATGTGGGTAACGTTTTCAATTTTTAAAGAACTAATAGGTATAAGACTCTTCTAAAAACAAGCTCAATCATATTTAACATATGATTTTCGATACACATTTGACTGATTATAAATAGATAATATATTTGCAATTATTGCAAATTGTTTGTTTTTTAATCTAGATAATAACATTTTTGTAACATTAGCTACAGAACTATCGTAGTTAATTAAACCTATATATCTCAACCATAAATACCTATTCATTATGAAAAAATCTTTATTTACACACATTTTTTCCGTTCTATTCTTTATTTCAATTTCCTTATTTTTTAATAACAATGTAAATGCACAATTAAATTGTGGAATACAACTTATACAAGGATTTGAAGTTTGTAATGGAAATAATACACATGACATCGCAGATGATGTATATGATGTATTCTTATTAGTGGATAATTTTAATCCAGGTCCATCAAATATGTATTTTGTGGATGATGGTGTTGGAACATATGGACCTTTTATGTATGATCCTTCAATTCCTTCAAACTTTATTGTCCCTGCTGATGGAATGCCACATAATTTCCAAATATTTGATCTAGACGATCCTACATGTGTTACGTTTTATGCATCAAATATTCCATTTGATCCTTGTTCTCCAACTTGTACTGATGGAATGCAGAATGGTGATGAAACGGGTATTGATTGTGGAGGTAATACTTGTTTGCCTTGTACTGGTGGACAATGTGATTTAGTTTTTCTTGGAATACAAGAAGATTGCGATGGAGCAGATACGCATGATGTCAATGATGATGTATATCAGATTTATATAAATTATGATGCAACAAATCCAGGAATTTCTAATCAATTCGTTGTGATTTGGAATGCGAATTCATTTGGACCTTTTGATTATGGTATTGGTGGTGTAATTATTTTACCTGCAACAAATAATAATGAAATCTTAACTATTGAAGATGCTGATGATCCAGCTTGTAGTGATGTTTATACAACTGTTACATTATTCCCATGTTCACCAACTTGTATGGATAATCTACAAAATGGAGATGAAACAGGAGTTGATTGTGGAGGAGCAACATGTACACCGTGTTCTTGTGAGGTTATAGTAGGACAAGTAATCGAAACATGTAATGGATATGATACACACGATACTTCTGATGACGATTATTCCATAGAATTAGGACCCGATAATATGTTTGGAGGATCCTATAATATCTTATGGAATGGTATCCCTTTAGTGACCAATGAACCTTATGGAAATGTAGTAACTGTTGTTTTACCTGCTACTGGTAATAATGAAATTTTAATTATTGAAGATTCAGTTGATCCGAATTGTAATGAAGCATATACAACCAATACCCTTGTTCCTTGTTCGCCAACATGTACAGATGGAATTCTGAATGGAGATGAAACAGGAATTGATTGTGGAGGAGCAAATTGTCCTTCTTGTATCACATGTGATATTACAATAGGTCAAGTATTAGTAGATTGTAATGGTCAAAATACGCATGATGTTACGGATGATATATATACTGTAGAATTTACAGCTTTTAATTCTTTAGGAGTAGATTACCAAGTATTATGGAATGGTAATATTTTGTCTACAGGTAGTTATGGAACACCTTTAGTAGTAACGTTACCTGCTACAGGAAATACTGAGTTTTTAGAGATAATTGACCAATTAGATCCAACTTGTACTTCAACAATTACCTTAAATGCACTTATTCCTTGTTCGCCAACATGTACAGATGGAATCATGAATGGAGATGAAACAGGAGTAGATTGTGGAGGTACTACTTGTCAACCTTGTGGATTTGGTGGTCAGTGTAATATTAATTTATTAAACTATCAAGAAGATTGTTTTGGTAATGATACGCATGATCCATTTGATGATACATATAATATATTCGTTATTTTAGATAATCCAACAGCAGGATTAAGTAATTCTTATACCATTATGTGGAATGGAAATAATATGGGTTCATTTTCATATTTGTCTCCTGCCAGTATTCTTTTACCTGCATCTGGTATTTCTGAAGTATTAGATTTTATTGATAACGATGATCCAAATTGTGTATTTATTTTTCAGACTAATCAATTAATTCCTTGTTCTCCAACTTGTGATGATGGAATCATGAATGGAGATGAAACAGACATAGATTGTGGAGGTGCTACTTGCGGCCCTTGTGGTTGTGATTATCCAGATAATATCATAGTAGACCTTGGTATGGATCCGAATAGAGTTACAATATCTTGGGATGCTGTTCCAGGGGCTCAATCTTACCAAATAAGATATAGAAGAGCTTTAACATCTGCATGGACAAATGTTGTTGCAACATCTACATCTAAAGTTATCCAAGTTTTAGTACAAAATAAAGTATATGATTATAGGGTGCGAGCAAAATGTGCGGATGGTTCATGGTCTCCTTTAAGTCCAATTGATAAATTTAGAACGGTACAATGTTTAGCTCCAGTCAATTTAATCCATACTCAATTAAACAATAATAAAGTTAGAGTTGAATGGGATAATTATGCATATTCTGATAAGTATCAAGTGTTCTACAGAGAAGCAGGATCAAGTGATCCTTGGCAGAAAAAAGTTACTTATTATGCAGGAATGAATTTCAGAGTTTTAAATGGATTAACTCCAAATATGACTTATGAATGGAAAGTTCGTTCTTGGTGTGAAGTATCGTATGGACCATTTACTGATTTAGAAACATTTACAAATGTTACACTAAGAGAGGTTTCAGTAGATGCATTAACACTACAATCTTTATCACCTAATCCAGCAACAACAGATCTAATGATAAATTTCTTAAATGAAAAAGATGGTGAAATTCAATTAACTATTACCAATTTAATTGGTAAACAAGTTTATATTTCTTCTAAGAATTATATGAAAGGTATGAACCAAGAAAAGATTGATATTAGTCAATTGAATCAAGGGTATTACATTTTATTAATGACTGATGGAGAGAAAACAATAACTTCTAAATTTATTAAATCGAATTGATAAACGTTATAAAATAATTGACAACTTAGGGCTTAGTTATCTTTAAAATAACTAAGCCCATTTTATAATTCCTTTTTAACCAAATTTAACAGATGAAAAGACAATTAACCTTAATTCTTTTTTTGATTTTATTTGTTCAAGCAAGTTATAGTCAAACTTTAGCCCCTGCACCGTATAAAATAATGCCTGAACAATTAGAAACATTTCAACCAGAAAGTTCTAATACTTTATTTAGATCTAGTGCCTGTGATCGGTATACGATTCTTTCTGATTATACAGATAATTATGAGTCAACTTCTGTTACAGACACTGAATTAGCTTGGACGGGATCAGGGCCTGCTTCATGTGATCCTGGTACAACTTCTACATTAGCTAAAGACAATACTTTAGCTAGAATTAATTATTTTAGAAAGCTTTGTGGTTTAGCAGATAACATCACTTTTGATCAAGCATCTTATGAAGTAGATTGCCAATCTGCGGCTTTAATCATGGATGCCGAGAATCAGTTAAGTCACTTTCCTCCTAACACATGGGCCTGTTATTCTGCTGAAGGATTTACGGGTGCAGGTGGTTCTAATATAGCAAGAGGAGTACATTCAGCTGATGCTATAAGTTTATTCATTGATGATCCATGAACTGGAAACATCGCAGTCGGACATAGAAGATGGTTTTTGTATTCTAGAGCTTCTGTTTTTGGTACAGGTTCAACAAATTATGATTCTGGTGGAGGAAATGCTGTTTGGGTTTTTGGACCTACAGTTACACCTCCTACATTACCTGATTTTATTGCATATCCACCAGAAGGATATGTCCCTCGATCTTTGGTTTATAATAGATGGTCTTTTGGTATACCTAGTGCAGATTTTAGCGCTGCCACTGTTTCTGTTTTAGATGAAGATGGAAACACCGTTACAATTACACAACATGCTGTTTCAAATGGTTTTGGAGATAATACAATAGTTTGGGATATGGATCCAAGTTCGATCTATTTCCCTACAGATGAAGATGTTGTATTTACAGTAACTGTTTCGGGTATCAGTAATGCAGCCATGACGTCTTATACTTATGATGTTATCGCTATAAAAGAAGAAATACCTTCCTTTTCATTTACTAAAGTTGATCCTACTTGTGGTAATAATGGTACTGCAACAGCAGCATATAGTGCTGGAGCAGATGCTTATGCATGGAGTAATGGTGATACAGGAGCTGAATTGACTAATGCAGGGCCAGGTACATATTTTGTAACAGTAACAGATAAAAAAGGATGTGCAGAATCTGCATCAATAACATTAATTGATAATTCGGCTGCAGCACCGATTCCAGGAACAGGAGACCCTTCTGCTCTACAAACTATTACAGGAAATAATACATTATCCATAGCTGCTTTAGGTACTGTTTTAGATACAGATGAAACATTAGGTTGGTGGATAACTAAAGATGATCCGATTTCAAGTTTGGTAACAGATCAAGCCAGTTTAGATTCGCAAACTGCTACGGCTAATATTAGTCCTACTAATGACGGCTCAGCTATTGATGTAAATCCGAATGCTATTTTTATGGATGCAGGAATATCATCTGGTTTAGCTTTTGATTGTGATCTAATGGATGATCAATCTACTTACTATGCAACGCCTTTTATATCATCATACAGAGCAGAGATTCCTGATGATAATTGTATAGTAAACAATGGTTCTGTCAATAATATCACTTTTAATTCATTCCCTGGAAAATACACTATTTTTAATCCGACGATGTTTACATGTCGACCGATTTCATTAAATGGTTTACCAACTTATACGGTAACTGTCAATGTTTCTGGATATACAGGAGCAGCCAACGAAATGTGCATCATTATACGGGATGATGGAATTAGTGGAAATACGGTAGTTAGTGATTGGTTTAAGCCAGGAAATGGAACCTATACTTATGAATACACTGAATTGTCTGGTTATAATCCAAATGATCCTGGTGACCCGAATTGGGTACAAGGATTAACTCCCATTGTTTGGCATCAAGGAGGAAATGGGATGCAAAATGCTACAGTAACTGTTGATATCGATATTACTTATCCTGGTGATCCAGGTATTCCATTTCCAGATGTGAATTATAGTACATGTGTATTTGGTTCGCCTGTTTCTTTTGTTTGTGAAGATAATTGCACCTTTCCTTCTAACATTTCAGTTGATTTAGGAACAGATCCAAACCGAGTAACTTTAACTTGGGGTCCAGTTGAGGGTATTACTGAATATCAAGTAAGATATAGAAGAGCTTTAACTTCTACTTGGACGAATCTAATTTCTTCTTCGACTTCAAAAGTAATAACTGATCTAGTTCAAAATAAAATTTATGATTACCGAATTCGTAGTAGATGTGATGATGGTTCATGGTCTGCTATGAGTGTTATTGATAAGTTTAGAACGAAGCAATGTTTGATTCCTGAAAATTTATCAACAAGTCAATTAAATAACAATAAGGTAAGGGTAGAATGGGATGATTACAATTATGCAGATAAATATCAATTGTTCTATAGAATTGCTGGATCCAGTGATCCTTATTTAAAAAGGGTTACTTTTAATCCAGGTCAAACAGCTTTGGTGTTAAATGGTTTAGTTCCAGGTGGAACTTATGAGTTTAAAGTAAGGTCATTCTGTGAAGTTTCTTATGGTCCTTTTACAAATTTAGAATATTTTACGAATGCTTCTTCTAGATTAGTAAATGAAAAATTCGAAGTACATACATTGATGCCAAATCCTGCAACTTCAGAAATTAATATTGATTTTAATTTAGAAGTAAATTCAAAAGTTGAATTTACAATAATTGATATTACTGGAAAAACTCAAGTAGAATATGCGGAACAATTTAGTTCAGGGTTTAACCGTAAGAATTTAGATGTATCTACGTTACAAACGGGTCACTATATTATTCAGATTAATGATGGTCAAGAAGTGATTTCTCGAAAATTTGTAAAAGTAAAATAGATCACATTAATAAAAAGTAGAAGGGTTGTACATTAATTTGTACAACCCTTTTTAATTTACACAATTTAACCTAAATGAAATCTACTAATAGATTCTTATTGTTTTAACAGAAGATCATTCAATTTGTTTAGAGAATTATTAAAGATTTAATATGATCTTCAGAGTAGGAAGTTTTTCTTTAATATCATCTTTATTCCATTCAATTAATTCGGATTGATCCAATTCATCATTTTTCTTTTCCTGGACTTGACCTTTGACAGCCAATTTCAACATTTGTTCTTTTTCAGCATTGGGGAAGCGAGAAAACGTTCGTCTTAAAACTGGTAATACATCTCTAAAAAGTTCAAAAGGAACATTATTCATCCATTGGTCAATAACATTCCATAATGAAGGATCATGAATTAGGATTAAACCACTACCATGTAAAAAACCTGAGATCCATAAAGCAGCTTCTATGGGTTTATTTCCTTTAGAAAGTGCTTGGCTCATGTAAAGCTGGGTCTCCTTTTGTTGAATGAATTTTTTATCATAAAGAATACGAGTTGCAGCTCCTTGCAACATTCCATTTATGCTTTTATTAGTTGAAACTTTTTCTAACGCTTTTAACCAATTGTTTTCATGTTCATTTTTATTTAGAAGTGAAATTTGATAATCGGTTTGAGCAATTAATTGAAACATCTCCATTGATGCTTCTTCGTTTAAGCTCATACAAGCGTTTGGTAAGCCAATACAAACTCTAGGAATAATTTGGTTGAGTTGTTTTTCTAAAGCAGTTAAATCCGCATTTCGAGTATTCGCATATTTTAAGGCTTCTACTAATTTTGGAATAGATTGCATTAAATGATTAATGTCTTTAGTAATTGCTGCTGTATCTTGGAATATTCGCAATAATACATCCATAACTAAAGGTAAATTTGCAAGGATAACTTGACTAATTAAATTTGTGATTTGAGGTAAA